>NZ_JBEOVJ010000004.1:0-227619 GCF_040295435.1 Streptomyces sp. NPDC002809 | reverse complement strand
GTCGGTGCTGGTCCGGCACCCGGGCGTGCGGGAGGTGGCGCTCGTGGGCTATCCGGATCCGCGCATGCCCACCGCCGAACTGGTCTGGGCCGTGGTGGTGGCCGAGGGCACATCCCCGATCGTCGTGTAGTCGACGGCGACGAAGTTCACCGGACCGCCCCGTTCCCGCTCGCACCGGTGGGCCCGGTCCAGCACCCAGTCACGGGCGTTGACCTTTCCCGCGTCCAGCCGGCTGCCGCCCGCGACCGTGATGAAGTGTTCAGCAGGAACAGCCGTTTGCCGGTGCCCCCGCGGTGCGGAACGCAACTCATCTCGGCGGGGGAGCGGAAGGCGAACGGTGTCTCCATCCCGTACGGGAGGTCCCTGGTGACACCCGACGCCTCGGGGTCGACGAGCACCTCGTCGTACAACCGGTCGTGGGCCCCCTGGCCGTCGAGCACCGACTGGTAGAAGGCCGGCGAGACCAGGGTGCTGCGCGCGGTCGCGGTCAGGGCCGTCACCAGCGTGCACAGGGCGGCCAGCACGAACGCGGCGGCACGCACAGGGTGCGTTCCCGCGGAAGGTCTCCATGCCCGTGCCCATGCCCTCATGCTCCGTCTCCCTGGACAATGCTGCGAGCCGGAGCCGCCCGAGGACCGTGCCGGCCCGTCAGGAAGCGTCGTCGGACGGGATCTCCTGCTCGGTCCACAGGGCCTTCCCGTCGGTGCCGTACCGGGTGCCCCAGTGCGTGGCGAGCTGGGAGACGATGAACAGGCCACGGCCGCCCTCGTCGACGGTGCGGGCGTGGCGAAGATGCGGGGCCACCGGGCTGGTGTCGTGGACCTCGCAGGTGAGGGTGCGGTCCAGCAGAAGCCGCAGATGAAGCGGCGGGGTTCCGTACCGGACCGCGTTGGTGATCAGTTCGCTCACGATCAGCTCGGTCGCCTCGATCGTCTCCTCGTCGAGGTTCCAGCCCTCGAGCCGGTCGCGGACCAGGGTGCGGGCGATGGCGGGCGTGGTCCGGTCGTGGGCCAGCTCCCAGGTCGCGACCCGGTCGGGCGGGACGACGCCCGTCCTGGCGAGCAGGAGCGCGGCACCGTCGGCGTGGGCCTCGGGGGGCTGGTTGTAGACGACGGCGTCGCACAGGTCCTGGAGGGGGCGGTCCGGGTAGGCGAGCGCGTCCTGAACCCTGGTCACCGACCGGTCGCCGGACAGCAGTGAACCGGTGAGGAAGGCCAGCACACTGCCCTCGTCGAGTGCGATCGTCGCCGTGGCGAAGGGGGCGCTGTCTTCGGAGAACAGCGGCGGCCCCTCGGGCACGTCGAGGGTGATCGGACTGCCGTCCGGATGGACGGCGACCGGCGCCGGATGTCCCGCCCTAGCCACCGTGCAGGTCCGTGCGAAGGGGTCGTAGACCGCGTACAGGCAGGTCGCCGTCAGCGGCTGGCGGTGCAGCGAGTCACCCGGCGGAAGCGACCGGCGCTCACGCCGGAGGCGGTCGGCCGTGTCATTGAGGCGGGCCAGTACCTCGTCGGGGTCCAGGTCGAGACCGGCCAGGGCATGGAGAGCGGTACGCAGCTGCCCCATGGTGATGGCGGTCTGGAGCCCGTGCCCGGCGACGTTGCCGATGACCAGCGCTGTCCTGGCACCGGACAGCCCGATGGTGTCGAACCAGCAGCCGCTGTTGCGTCCCGGAAGCAGCACATGCGCGGTCTCGACGGCGATCCGGTGACCGTTGAGCTGCGGCAGGAGCCTGCGCTGGACGGTCGAGGCGATCACATGGTCGTGGGCGTAGCGCCGCGAGGTCTCGATGCTCAGCGCCGTATGGGCGGCTGCCGTCAGCGCGAGCGTGAGGTCCCTCTCGTCGAACGGCTCGGAACCGGGGAAGCGGTACAGGCTCACCAGGCCGAGGAAGGCCCCGTGGAGTTTCAGCGGTGCCACGATCAGGGAGTGGGCGCCGGTCGACGTGACCATGTGCGAGGTGGCCGGATCCGAGTCCAGCCACGGGGTGCCCGGGCCGAGCTGGACGAGCCGGGGCCGCAGATCGCCGGCGGCGAGCGCGTACGGCGTCCCCTCCGGCAGCTGCCGGGTCACGCCCACCGGCGTGTCCCCGTCGGACCCCAGCTGTGCCGCGCGGCGCAGGGGGACATCGGGCCGCACCGGGCTGAGCGGCGCGCTCGAACCGCGCAGCACCTCGTCCACCACCTCGACCACGGCGAAGTCCGCGAACTCCGGTACGAGTGCCTTCACGACGCCCTGGCAGATCGCCTCCATGTCGAGGGAGTGGCCCACATTCCTGCGGACCGCGGCCAGCGCGTCCACCCGGGCGCGCGACTTCTCCCGTTCGTTGACGTCGACGACGGCCGCCAGCAGCCCGAGCGGCCGGCCGGCCGGGTCGTCCAGGCGGTGCACGGTGACCATCAGGCTGAGGTCTGGCCCGGGCGCCCCCATGAGCTGACCGCGGATCACATGGTTCAGGACGGGCACACCGCTCTCCAGCACGCCGCGCAGCAGTTCTTCCGATTCCTCGGGGTCACGGAGCCGGTACGCCTCGGTGAAGTGCAGTCCCACGATCCGCCCGGGAGCGACCGCGTCGGACAGGGTGTTGACGCGTTCCACGCGAAGGTCCGTGTCCAGGACGTGCAGTCCCACCGCGGACTGGCTGAACAGCGTGTCCAGTAGCGCCTTCGCCATCTCGTCGGCCCGGGGCATCCCTGGGACCGGTGCACCGGCGTCCGGCACGTCGTACCCCCATCTGGCTCCGCCACCCCTGCGAATCGGCAGCTCTGCGGACAGCCTGCGCACAGCCCGCCCGGCCCGCCACCGCGCTGCGGCATACGGGTGAACGCGCCTTCGGGCTGCCGCCTCGGAGCCGTTACGCCCGGACGGCAACCTTTCCGGGCCCGGCGGGCACTGGGAGGTATCCGACCCACCCCCACTCCGGAAGGCACGCACCGTGGCTCCTGAGCATTTCCGTTCCCTCCGCGGACGCCGAACCACTCGCACCCGTACCCTGATCGGCGCCGTCACGGCGGGTCTGCTGGCCGCCGCCGGACTGGTCGCCACCGGCCAGGTCTCGCAGGCCGCGACCGCGCGCCAGGCGGAGGCACTGGACCGCGGCGTCGTCAGCGTCCACACCGACGCCGGCAACCTGATCAGCTGGCGCTGGCTCGCCACCGACGCCGACGACGTGTCCTTCAACGTCTACCGGGCGGGCACCAGGGTCAACGCCGCGCCGGTCACCGGCTCGACGAATTACTTCCACGCCGGGGCCCCCGACTCGGCGGACTACACGGTGCGCGCGATCGTCGGCGGTGTCGAGCAGAGCGACTCCGTCCACGCCGTGCAGTTCCGCAGCGGCTACAAGGACGTACCCATCAGCCCGCCCCCGGGCGGTACGACCCCCGACGGGGTGGCCTACACCTACGAGGCCAACGACGCGTCCGTCGGCGACCTCGACGGGGACGGCGCGCTCGACTTCGTACTGAAGTGGCAGCCCACCAACGCCAAGGACAACTCCCAGTCCGGCTACACGGGCAACACCGTCGTCGACGGGATCAAGCTCGACGGCACCCGGCTGTGGCGCGTCGACCTGGGCCGCAACATCCGATCGGGCGCGCACTACACCCAGTTCCAGGTGTACGACTACGACGGCGACGGCGAGGCCGAGGTCGCGATGAAGACCGCCGACGGCAGCGTGGACGGGAAGGGCACGGTGATCGGCAGCGCGTCGGCCGACTACCGCAACTCCTCCGGCTACATCCTGTCCGGACCCGAGTACCTGACCATGTTCAACGGCCGGACGGGCGCCGCCATGGGCACCGTCGACTACGTCCCCGCGCGCGGCACCGTCTCCTCGTGGGGCGACAGCTACGGCAACCGCGTCGACCGCTTCCTCGCCGGCACCGCGTACCTCGACGGCTCCCGGCCCTCCCTGATCATGGCCCGCGGCTACTACACGCGTACGGTGATCGCCGCCTGGGACTGGCGCAACGGAGCGTTCACCCGGCGCTGGACGTTCGACACCAACAGTTCGACCAACTCCGGCAAGGGATACGACGGCCAGGGCAACCACCAGCTGTCGGTCGCCGACGTCGACGCGGACGGCAAGGACGAGATCGTCTACGGAGCCATGGCCGTCGACGACAACGGCAACGCCCTGTGGACCACCGGGAACGGCCACGGTGACGCCATGCACGTCGGCGACCTGGACCCGTCCCGCGCGGGTCTCGAGGAGTTCAAGGTCGACGAGGACAGTTCGAAACCCTCGTCCTGGATGGCGGACGCGAAGACCGGCCGGCTCATCTGGTCGACGCCCGCCAACGGTGACAACGGACGCGGTGTCAGTGACGACATCTGGTCCGGCAGCGCCGGCGCCGAGTCCTGGTCGTCCGCGGCCGACGGGGTACGCAGCCCCAAGGGCACCGTCGTCGCGAGCCGCAAGCCCTCCAGCGCCAACTTCCTGTCCTGGTGGGACGGCGACACCACCCGGGAACTCCTCGACGGCACTCACATCGACAAGTACGGCACCTCCGCCGACACCCGGCAGCTGACCGGGGCATCGGTCCACTCGAACAACGGGACCAAGGCCACCCCCGCGATCTCCGGCGACCTGTTCGGCGACTGGCGTGAGGAGGTGGTCTGGGCGACCACGAACAACACCGCTCTGCGGATCTACTCCACGCCGTACGAGACCGCCACCAAGATCACCACACTGCTCCACGACACCACCTACCGCACGGCCCTGGCCTGGCAGAACACCGCGTACAACCAGCCGCCGCACCCGAGCTTCTTCATCGGGAGCGGGATGGCGACGGCGCCGCGGCCCACTGTGTCGACGCCCTGACCGACGGGCCGCCCGCCGGGGGACCGGCGGGCCGGAACGGCCGCTGCACCGGCCCGTCCGAGGTCCCGTCACCGGAGGCCGGCGACGGAGCCTCGGACTCCCCCGTCTGCGGTGTCACGGGTTCCGGGGCCGACTCCGATGTCGGTGGCGGCGCCTCGGAGGAGGGCGGAGGTGACGGTGGCGGCTCCTCGGACGCCGGCGGCGGCGAGGGCGGTTCGGCGGAGGGCTCACCTGAATCCGTCGAGGGTTTCGACGGCTCGTCGGACCCCGGGGAACGGGAGGAAGAGTCCGAGGGGCAGGGGGCGGCCGTACCGCTGCCGGACTTCGGCGGACACGGGGAGGCGCTCGAGTCGGCGGGCGGTTCGGTCTTCTTGTCGTCGTCGCCCGTGTCACCGGCGTCCCGTTCGAACCAGCCGTCGGTCCGGGGGTCGAACATGACGAACACGTTCACCGGCCGTGGAGCGGGCTCCACCACCACGACGTTCGAGGCCCGGTAGCCCGGCCAGGGATCACCCTTCACCTCGGGCGTGCCCTTCAGCGCGACGGGCGGCAGCAAGGGGTTGCCGCAGGCGCAGCGCACCCTCGGTACACCGCGGTCGTCGACCATGACCGCCGTACCGGCCTGTAGCACTGCCTGGTAGCTCGTGGCGGCGCCGTTCTCGTACCCGTGGTTGGTGACCCGGGTGTCGAGCCGGAGCCGGACCGGTGTGAGCGCGCGCAGATACGCCGGGACGCCCGATGGGCCGATGCCCTCGACGGAGGCGAAGGCCCGGTTCTTGGCGGGCTGGTCCGTGAGAGCGGTGATCTGCTTCTCCACGTCGCAACTGGCGACCCTGCGAGTGCCGCCGTACAGACCTGGGGTCGAACCGTCCACGCCCTGGGTGACGTTGCTCCCCGTCCCGGAGGCGCTCGACGCCGGACTCGGTACGGCGGTCGGCGTCGCGTCCCCGGATGCGCTGCGCGCGGTCGAACCGGTGAACGGCTCGCGGCCGGCCGAACCCGCCGCCTCGAGGAACACCTCGCCCCCCGCCGAGTCCGGGCCGTCCGGTCGAGTGAGGACGACGGCCGGCACCACCGCCGCCACGAGGGCGACGACGATGACCGCCACCTTGGGGGCCGACCGCCACCAAGGGGTGCGCGGGCCGTGCCCCGGGTCCTGCGGGGTCTCTCCAGGACCGCCCGGACCACCGGGCCCGCCATGGCCGCCGCCGGAGGGCGGACCGGCCGGCGGACCGGACGGGCGCTCGGGAGGCGGCGGTACGGGCCCCTCCTGCGAAGGGCCCGAAAGCGGTCCCGAGGGAGGCCCCGTGGGGCGGCCGGACGACGGCGGCTGGTCACTCACGGCTCATCCTCCCCGTACCAGGAACGTTTCAGAATTCTTCCGGTATCAGCCATTGTGTTCCTCGCACCGGCGAGGCCCGCAAGCCGACGCGGTCGGCTCACCCGAGGGGCGGCCCGCAGCGCGGCTGCCTAGCGTGGGCCCGTGAGCACAAAGGGATCGGACGGCCGGAGCGGTGCGGGAGTCCGCGTCGCGCACGGCTGGGGCGACGCACTCCTGACCGTTCTCGCGGGACTCGTGGTCATGTGCGTCACCGCCGCCCTCGGCCTGTGGGCGGCAGGCGCGGCGGAACTCCCCGGCGGCTCCTTCCCCCGGGTGGTCGCGGCCGTCGTCGTCATGGCGGCGGGCGGGTCGGTCGCCCTGTCGGGGAACGCGGGGGAACTCGCCAGGACGCACGCGGACATCTCGGCGCTGCCCCTCTCGGTCACCCTCGTCGGCGCGCTGGTCCTCGCCGCCGGATTTCTGCGCCCCCTGAGACACCGCGCCGTCGCCACCAGCCGCGAACTGGCCGGCTGGGCCGGCCGGATCGCGCTGCTGTGGGCTCTGGTGCTCATCGGCCTGTCCCTCCTGGCCCGGCAGACCTTCGACGTCTCCGCCGCCGACCCGACGGGCGGACTCATCGGTGACGTGCTCGACGCCTCGCCGCAGGTCGGATTCCGGGCCGAGATCCCGCTGACGGCGGTCCTCGGTCTGCTGTGGCCGGCCGGCGTCCTCGTCCTGGCCCTGCTCGTCTCACGCGGCGCGCCGCTCCCCGTCCGGCTGGTGCGCTTCCAGGAGTCGGTGCGCCCGGCCGCGTACGCGATGGTGGCGCTGTTGCTCGCCTATGTGCTGGTGGGTCTGGTCATCGCACTCGTCGTCGTCGTGACCCGGGGACAGCCGGCCGAGACGTTCGCGGTGATCCTGCTCGGACTGCCCAACCTCGTGTGGCTGGTGTTCACGCTGAGCCTCGGGGCGTCCTGGGAGGGAAAGGTGGACGGGCCGTTCGGGCTCCCGATGCCTCAGGTATTGGACTCCGTCCTGCGGACTCCGGACATCTCCACCCTGAACATCAGCACGCTCGCAGAGCAGGACGGCCGCGTCTGGTGGTGCGTCGTCGCCGCCGCACTGTTCACCCTGGCCGCGGCGTTCCTGATGGCCGCACGCTCACCGGCCCGGATGCGCCCCTGGCAGCATTCCCTGCACATGGCGGCGGCGCTCGTCCTCACCGTCCTGACCGTGTGCCTGCTCGTCAGGATCTCCGCCCACTACGGACTGTCCCTGCTGGGCCTCGGAGACCTCGGCGGCGGGCTGGGCGGCGAGGTGCTGCTGCGCCCGCGTCTGTGGGGCGCGCTCGGCCTGGCCGTTCTGTGGGGTCTGGTGACGGGCTTCCTGGGCGGGCTGCTCGCTTCCCGCGTGCACCGGCGCGGCGAGGTGGTCCCGCCGGACGGGCATCCCCGGAAGTAGGGGATGCCCGCCGCAAGCACAGGGGACTCGCGCTGTCAGGCCCGGGACAACTCCCCGACCCTGTGCGGGACTTCGACAGGCGAACCGACAGCCCCGCCCGTTCGACGCGACGGCGCCGCAGCGGTGCGCGTCCGCCGTCCCGTGCCAGGGCCCGGCTCAGCCGGTGACCAGGACCGTGACCCAGTCTGCCGAGGCGTCGTGCAACGCGTCACCGGCGTAGGAAACCGTGTAGAGGGTGCTGCCGGCGGCAGGCGGTGCATCCGTCACGGTGAAGTCGCCGTCGGGGCCGACGAGGGCGGCGGGCAGGTCGGCGACGCCCGTCCTCGACCAGCGCTGGACGGCGACGAGGGTTCCCTCGGGCAGCGGCGCCCCGGCCGTGCTCAGGGTGCCGTGCACAACCACCCCCGCGGTGGTCCCGCCCTCGGGCCGGCCGAGCGTCAACTCCGTCGGAGCCCTGGTCACTTCCACGTCCACCGTGGAGTCCGGGGCGGGGTCGTGCGCGGCGTCGCCCGCGAAGGAGACGGTGTAGGTGGTCTTCCCGGTGGTGGACGGGGTGTCCTCAAGCGTGAAGGTGCCGTCCGGGCCGACGGCCGTCTCCGGGACCGTGTGGTCGCCGTCTGCATCGTGGCGCACGGCCCTCACCCGCGCCGGCTCGGTGGGGCCCGGACCGTTCAGCCGCAGTGTGCCGGAGATCCGCACGGCCTGGCCCGCGAAGGGAGTGCCGGGCTCCACGGTCGGCGGGCCCCCGAACGCGGAGTGGTAGCGGGCGCCGGGGTTGGCGATGATGTGCAGCCAGTAGGAGTTCTTGGCGGCGTTCGTGGTCATGGCGAACAGCCGTGAGCCGTCCGGGCTGAAGGCGAGTCCGCGGTCGGCCACCCGGTCTCCGCCCGCCGATCCGTCGGTGAAGGCGTACCCCCGCGGCGTGTCGCCCTGCGCGGGGGTGGCCCGCTGGACCAGCAGGTCGGCGGACGTGCCGTCGACCGCGCCGCCGCGGGCGACGAGTGAGCCGTCCGGGCTGAAGGCGACCGCGGTGGAACTGGTGCCTGCGGGCAGCGAACCGTAGCCGGGCGCCGCGTCGGTGAGGTCGGTGGTGGACAAGGTCCTGGTGCCGGAGGCCCCGGCCGCGACCGCCACCAGAGAGCCGTCGGGGCTGACGGCGACGTCCTTCGGCGGGGCCGCCGGGTCGGTGGCGGCGGTGTACGTCCGCAGGGCCAGCTGCTTGGTGTAGGCGGTGGTGGCGTCGTAGACGCCGACGGCCAGCTTGGGCGTCCCGTAGGTCGCGTAGGCCTGGACGAGCTTGCCGGGAAGTCCCGGCGACGTGGCGAACTTCCCGCTCACCAGGCTGCCGCTGTCGGTGAAGGTGCCGCCCGTGGGGGCTCCGCTCCACAGGGTCTGGACCTCGGTGGAGCAGTCCTTCGGGTACTCCTGGCCGCCCATTCTGGTGGCCCACAGCCGACCGCCGGTGATGCCCAGGTCGCCGGAGCACAGGCCGTCCCTGAAGTCGCTCTTCACCCACCCACCGCCTATGTACGCGAAGGTGTCGGGGTCGAAGATCAGTACGTAGTCGGCTACGGCCACGTAGAGGATGCTCCCGTCCGCCGAAAGTGTCATGGCACCTGCGGCGGTCATGGCCTCGGTGGTGACCGTGCGGAGCAGGTTGCCGTCGAAGTCGTACACCAGGATCGCGTGGACGGTCGCCGACAGGCCGCCCGTGGTGACGTAGACCCGCTGGCGCGCCTCGTCGACCAGCATGCGCGAGTAGGTGCCGGTCGGCAGTTCGACCGCGACGTCGGACGGTTCGCCCGGTTCGGCCGCCTGGGCGCCCGGTGTTCCCGTGGTAAGTGCGGCGGCGCTGAGCGCGAGTGCGACGAGCAGACCTCTTGCGCGTCTGAAACGGGCGTGACTGCAGCCGTTCAAGTGGACCCCCCACTGTCGTTCCGGACGTCGCCGTGCGGGCGACATCCGGAAATTAGCAGGATGCAGAGGCTCTTGGGGAAGGTCCGCGGTGACTCGGCACGGCGCCGCGGGGCCCGGCGTGGTGGGGGCGTCGAAGCCCGGACCGGTGGTCTGCGGCGCCGAGTGGCTGTCGTGACCTCAGGGTCCGGGGCCGGTCGGTCAGGGCCGCCCGTCAAATCATGCCGGGTTCCGCGGGGTCCGGGACAGTACATCCGGCGCAAAGGACCGTCTTCCTCCCGCAGGCCGGGCGAGCCCGTCCGGGCGGCGGCCTACGGGACAGCCCTCAGAGGTTCCGGCTGTCCGGCTGTCCGGGAAACACCGGCAACGCCCACCGCGGAGGCGCGGGCGGCGGTTCGGGACCCGACTGCCATCCGCCGATGCGCCGGTCCACCCGCGTCGGCGGATGGACGTCCCGCACTTCGCCCCTGGCCGCAGCGCGCAACGCGGCCACGAACTGCAGGCAGGAGTCGTAGCGGTCGTCCGGGCTCTTGGACAGGGCCTTCGCCAGGACCGTGTCGATGCCCGTCGGGAGGTCCGGGCGCAGCCCCGTCAGCGGCGGTGGCGGATCGAACTGGTGGGCCCACAGCAGTGCCACGTCGTCGTCCCGCCGGAACGGCGGGGCGCCGGCCATCGTCTCGTGCACGACACAGGCGAGGCTGTACACATCGCAGCGCCCGTCCACCGGGCGGCCCGAGATCTGTTCGGGCGCCACGTAGTCGAGCGTTCCGACGAACTGTCCCACGGAGGTGAACCCGGTCAGCGAGAGCGACTTCTTCGTCAGGCCGAAGTCCGTCAGGTAGACATGCTCCGGATGGTCGCTGTCCGTGCCTGCCGCGACCAGGATGTTGCCGGGTTTGACGTCCCGGTGCACCAGATCGTGGTCGTGGGCGGCATCGAGCGCCGACGCCACCTGGGCCGCGATCCGGACCGCGGTCCCGAGGGGGAGCGGCCCCTGCCGGTCGATGAGAGCACGCAGATCCTGACCGGCCACGTAGCGCATGGCGATGTAGAGGATGCCCTCTGTCTCTCCGGCCTCGAAGACCGGCACGATGTGCGGGTGGTCGATCGCGGCCGCCACCCGCGACTCATGCGTGAACCGCTTGCGGAAGGTGTCGTTGCGGGCGAGTTCGGGGGCGAGCAGCTTGAGCGCGACCGTGCGGTCCAGCCGCAGATCCCTGGCCCGGTAGACGACCGCCATCCCACCGCGGCCGATCTCGTCCTCCACCAGGTAGTCCGCGATCTGCCGGCCGATCAGGTCGGAGGGCCGTCCGGGAGGCAGCGAGGAGTCGTCCGGTGAGCCGGTGGCCGGGGCCATCACGCGTCACCCGGCCGGGTCCGCGGATGCGCGGCGGGGTCGACGAGCCTGGTCGCCTCCGGTTCCGGGGCCTGTGCCGGCGCCTGCGTACCGCCGTCCGACGGGGCCCGGCTCGGGCGACCGGGGCCGGCCGGTGCCGCGTAGGTGCTCATCCGGGTCCCGTCGGTGTACACCCAGCGCTCGTGCTCGGCGTCGTACAGCCACACGGCCTCGCCGTCGACGACCACGCCGGCGCGCAGCCCCTGGGTGCGTCGTCGGAAGGCCTCACCGTCGATGCGGCCCTCGGCGAGCTCCTCGGATGCCCGGCGGAATCGGTCCAGCGACTCCTGGACCCGGGCGATCAACGGCCGTGGGTCGGCCGTGCGGGCCATCGGCTGACCGGCCTGCGGCGGGTCGTGGGGTACGGACACGAGGAGCCGGCCGTCGACCCAGGCCGACCAGCCGTTGGCGCACAGCACCTGCCCCCAGTCGCCGCGCCGGTCGAGCAGCTGCACGGGCAGCAGCGGGTCGAGCGGTTCGGCGGGCCGGGAGACATCGGGCGCCTCCCAGGCCGGGAGCCCGTCCCGGGGTACTACATGGGTGGGGCGGAAGTCCTCGCTCGCCATGGGCCGCTCCTACTTCCGCATGATGGCGGGCTCGTGCCGGCGCAGGAGCCTGGCCACCGCGAATCCGAAGACGGCGGACAGCACCAGCAGCATCCCCATGTCGAGGAGCCAGATTCCGGCGGAGTGCTCGAACAGGGGGTCCGAGGTCAGCTTCCCGGGCACGATCCTGGCCAGGTCGATCGTCCCTGCCATGGCACCCAGCGCCCAGCGGGAGGGGACCAGCCAGGACAGCTGCTCGACGCCGGGCACCCCGTGCAGCTTCAGCAGCGCGCCGCAGAAGACGACCTGGACGATCGCGAGCAGCACCAGGAGGGGCATGGTGACCTCCTCCTTGCACACCAGCGCGGACACCAGGAGGCCCAGCATCATCGCGGTGAAGGACAACAGGGCCACCGTCAGGGTGATTTCGGCAAGGGGCGGCAGGAGCACCCCTTGCCCGCCCGGGGCGTTGAGATCCACACCCACCAGACCGACCAGGGTCAGCACGACGGCCTGGAGCACCGTGATGGTGCCCAGGACCACGACCTTGGACATCAGATACGCGGATCTGGACAGGCCGACCGCACGTTCCCGCTGGTAGATCACCCGTTCCTTGACCAGTTCCCGGACGGCGTTGGCGGCGCCCGTCAGCACACCGCCGACACACAGGATGAGCAGCGCGTTCATCGCCGTCTCCTGCGTCAGCCGACTTCCGGCGAGGGCCCGTGTCATGGCGCCCATCACGAACGGCAGCGCGATCATGATGACGAGGAACGTCCGGTCGGCGCTCAGCGCGGCCGCGTACCGTCGCACGAGGGTCCGCAGCTGCGCACTCCAGCTGCGGGTCTTCGGCGGCGGTGCGACCGCCGCGGCCGCGGCGTGCGGCAACTGGGGCTGCGAACTGGCGTTGTCGATGTACCGCCGGTGGAAGGGGGAGGCGGTGAACTCCTCGGCCCAGGGCCGGTCGCGGTCGTTCTCGAAGGCCTCGAACGCTTCCGGCCACTCGGCGAAGCCGAAGAAGGCCAGCGCGTCCTCGGGCGGGCCGTAGTAGGCGATCCTCCCACCGGGTGCGAGCACCAGCAGCCGGTCGCACACGTCCAGACTCAGCACACTGTGCGTGACGACGATGACCGTGCGCCCGTCGTCGGCGAGGCCGCGCAGCATGTGCATGACCGAGCGGTCCATGCCGGGGTCGAGGCCCGACGTCGGTTCGTCGAGAAACAGCAGCGACGGTTTCGTCAGCAGCTCAAGCGCCACACTCACCCGCTTGCGCTGGCCACCGGAGAGACTGTGGATCGGCTGGCCGGCCCGCTGTTCGAGTCCGAGTTCGCGCACCACCTCGGCGACCCGCTCGCGCCGCTCCGACTTGGCGGTGTCCTGGGGGAAACGGAGCTCCGCGGCGTAACCCAGCGCTCTTCGTACGGTCAGCTGGGCGTGCAGGATGTCGTCCTGGGGCACCAGCCCGATGCGCTGACGCAGTTCGGCGTAGTCGTGGTAGAGATCGCGGCCGTCGTAGAGGACGGTCCCCTCGTCGGCAGGGCGCAGCCCGGTCAGGGCGTTCAGGAGGGTGGACTTGCCCGCACCACTGGGCCCCACCACACCCAGCAGGCACTTCTCGCCCACCGGGAAGGTGACATGGTCCAGCAGCGTCTTGCGCCCTCTGTCGACGGTCACTGCCAGGTCCTGGACGTCGAGCGACACCTCACCGGTGTCGACGAACTCCTGAAGCGTGTCCCCGACCAGGCAGAAGGCGGAGTGTCCGATACCGACGATGTCTCCGGGGGAGACGGGTGCACGGTCGGCAGGCTGGCCGTTGAGGAAGGTGCCGTTGTGCGAGCCGAGGTCGACGATCTCGTACGTGCCGTCCGTGTGGGACAGCAGCTCGGCATGGCGGCGCGAGACGCTCAGGTCGTCGACGACCAGGTCGTTCCCGGGACCGCGGCCGATCCGGACGGTACGGGACGGCAGCGGCCGGACGGAGGTCGGCTGCCGGAACGTGCCGGTCGCGGCGGGCACGGAGACGGCCGACGGACGGTCCGGAGCGGGCGCCGGTGCGGGCCGGACCCTCAGCACGGCCTGCGCCCCGTCCTCCGGGTGGCCGAAGCGGATGAGGGTGCCGGGCCCGACGTCCGATTCATGGATCCGCCGGCCACCGGTGTAGGTGCCGTTCGTGCTGCCCTCGTCCTCGATCGTCCAGCGGCCGTCCAGCGGCCTGAGCACCGCGTGATGCCAGGAGACCCGGCCGTCGTCGATGACGATGTCGCTCAAAGGGTCGCGGCCGACGTGGTATTCCCGGCTCGGACTCATCACCGTGGGTCCTGCGTCGGTTTCGAGTACCAGCTCGGGCGCAGTCGGCGCGACAGGCCGCTCTCCCATGCCCGAATTCTATCGACCGGTACGGTTATGTGCCCGACCAGTCGGCTGTGTGCGCGGGCGTACGGGGGAGGAGCGGAGCCGTCTCCCCCTGTACCGGCATGTGCGGGGGGAGACGGCTCACGTCAGGCGCTCAGGGCATCGGAGACGACGGCCTTGGCCTCCTCCTGGACGCGGGCGAGGTGCTCGGTGCCCCGGAAGGACTCCGCGTAGATCTTGTAGACGTCCTCGGTGCCCGAAGGCCGTGCCGCGAACCAGGCGTTCTCCGTCGTCACCTTGATTCCACCGATCGCCGCCCCGTTGCCCGGCGCCGAGGTGAGGACGGCCGTGACCGGTTCGCCCGCCAGGGTGCCGGCGCTGACCTGCTCGGGGGACAGCCGTGCCAGCACGGCCTTCTGCTCGCGGTCCGCGGGGGCGTCGATCCGGGCGTACGCCGGCTCACCGAACCGGGCGGTCAGCGCGGCGTAGTGCTCGGACGGTGACTCGCCCGTCACCGCGAGGATCTCGGAGGCGAGCAGGGCCAGCAGGATGCCGTCCTTGTCCGTCGTCCAGACCGACCCGTCACGGCGCAGGAACGAGGCCCCGGCCGACTCCTCGCCGCCGAAGCCGAGCGACCCGTCGGCGAGGCCGTCCACGAACCACTTGAAACCGACCGGCACCTCGACAAGCTGCCGGCCGAGATCGGCGGCCACCCGGTCGATCATGCCGGACGACACCAGGGTCTTGCCGATGCCCGCACCCGCCGGCCAGCGGTCCCTGTGCGTATACAGGTAGTTGATGGCCACGGCGAGGTAGTGGTTCGGATTCATCAGCCCCGCGTCCGGGGTGACGATGCCGTGCCGGTCCGCGTCGGCATCGTTGCCGGTGGCGATCTGGTAGCGGTCACGCTGCCCGATCAGTGAGGCCATCGCGTACGGCGAGGAGCAGTCCATCCGGATCTTGCCGTCCCAGTCCAGCGTCATGAACCGCCAGGTGGGATCGGTGAGCGGATTGACGACGGTCAGGTCGAGCCGGTGCTGCTCGGCGATGCGGCCCCAGTACGCGACCGAGGCACCGCCCAGCGGGTCGGCGCCGATCCGTACCCCGGCCGCGCGCACCGCGTCCAGGTCGAGCACCGACGGCAGGTCCGCCACGTAGGCGCCCAGGAAGTCGTACGTTCCGGTCGACGGAGCGGCCAGCGCCCTGACGTACGGCATGCGGCGCACGTCCTTGAGACCACCGGTGATGATCTCGTTGGCCCGCTCCTGGATCCAGCCGGTCGCCTCCGACCCGGCCGGGCCGCCGTTCGGCGGGTTGTACTTGAACCCGCCGTCTCCCGGCGGATTGTGCGAGGGGGTGACCACCACACCGTCCGCGAGGTGCGAGCCGCGGCCGCGGTTGTACGTCAGGATGGCGTGCGAAACCGCCGGCGTCGGGGTGTAGCCGTCGGCGGAGTCGATGAGCACGGTCACGTCGTTCGCGGCGAACACCTCGACGGCCGTCACCCGCGCGGGCTCGGAAAGTGCGTGGGTGTCGGCCCCGAGGAAGAGCGGCCCGTCCGTGCCCTGCAGCGCCCGGTACTCACTGATCGCCTGGCTCGTCGCCGCGATGTGGTCCTCGTTGAACGCGGTGGACGTCGACGACCCGCGATGCCCGGAGGTGCCGAAGGCGACCCGCTGGCCCGGATCCGCCGGATCCGGGTGCAGCGTGTAATACGCCGTCACCAGCCGTGCCACATCGGTCAGGTCTTCCGGACGTGCCTGCTGTCCGGCTCGTGTCTGCGGCATCTGCCACTCCTCCGTATCGGTCGGTCGGTACGATCTGCCCGCCCCGCTATTTTCGCCGGCCGTCGGCGTGGGCGGGTGGCCGCCCCGCCGCACGGACGGCCACCGCCGCCGCGTATCCGGCGGGTACCCCGACATCGGTGACCGTCCAGCCCGCCGGCCCCGGCCCGGGCCGGGGACCGGTGCCCACGTGCTCGGCCGCGAGGCCGCCGGCCAGGCCGATGCCCTCGCCCTTCAGGTAGGCCTCCTTACGGGTCCAGACCCGGCCGAAGGCGGCCGGCCGCTGCTCGTCGGGAAGCTGCGCCAGCTCGCGGGACTCCGCCGGGTGCAGCTGACCGGCGATCCCGGACACGACTCCGGGCTCCGGAATCCGCTCTACGTCCACGCCCACCGGCACGTCCGCGAGCGCCAGCAGCGCCACTCCGCGCGTGTGCGACAGGGAGAAGTGCACACCACCACCTGTCGCGGGACGGCCGTGCGGGCCACCACAGGACGGACACGGCTCGCGAGTGAGGGGCACTGCACCGGGAGCGACGCCCAGCCGGGCCCCGAGCAGCAGCCGCAGGGCCACATGCGCGGCGACATAGCAATCGCGGTCGGCCGCGCCGGCCAGCCGCGCCGCCCTGTCGAGTTCACCGGCATCGAGGATCTCCGGGGCGAGCCGCTGCGCATGCCCGCCGTGCCGCGCCGCGTCCACCAGCCACAGTGAGGGGACGCCGGGCGGAAGGCGGAAGGGGGCGATCCGGTGGTCGTCCTCGGGGAATGCGAACATGCCGGGCTGATACACCGTTACGTCGATTCCTTCGCCGGGGAGGGCGCCGTGAGTGCGTGTCACGGCGGAGTGGTCACCGATATCCTATGGAGATCCGGACAGGGTCCGACGTACGTTCGACCACGGTGTGGCCAGTTCATCGCGCTCACGAGGTGCGGCGGGCTTTTCGGGCCACCGGCCCCTTCGGACAGGAGACCCCGGATGTCATCGGACAGCCACCCGCACTCGGACGCGGTACTGCTGCGGGAGGCGCGCGTCGAGGACGCCGACCGCCTCACCCGGATCTTTCTCGATTCGCGCGCCGCCGCACTGCCCTACCTGACACGGGTGCACAGCGACGAGGCGACACTTGGCTGGATGACCCACGTCGTACTGCCCGACACCGACGTCTGGGTGGCCGAGCTCCCGGAGGGCGGGGGAGAGGCGGAGCCGGTCGGTTTCGTCTCGGTCGACGGCGATGAGCTCGAACACCTCTATCTGCGCCCCGACATGCGGCGCCGGGGCATCGGGACGCTGCTGCTCGCGAAGGCCAGGGAGCGCAGCCCGCAGGGGCTCGCCCTGCACACCTTCCAGCGCAACTCCGGTGCGCGCGCCTTCTACGAGCGGCACGGCTTCACCGCCGTCGAGTTCGACGACGGCAGCCGCAACGAGGAGAACGAGCCGGACGTCAGATACCGCTGGAGCCCGGTGGGCTGAACCGGGGGATTCCAGCGGTGCGTTGAACCTGCGCGTTGATCCGGTGGGCTGGATCCGGCGGAGCCCAGCGGCGCGTTGATCCGGTGCGTTGATCCGGCGTGTTGATGCTGCGCGTTGATCCGGTGGGCTGGATCCGGCGGAGCCAGCGGCGCGTTGATCCGGCGCGTTGATCCGGTGGGCGTACGCGACCGGGGGGAGACGAGCGGGGCCCGAGGCCACGGGCGCCGCTCGTCGTCGAGCCGTGATCATCTGGTCGATCGGTGAGCCGGGAGCCCGGAGACGATGTACCGGCCCCACGCGGCGCGCGCACGGGCCGTGGCCAGCACTGCCATGGCGGCGGTGGCCGCCGCAGCGATCGCGAAACCGTGGTGCGCCCCCCCAGGCGTCCACCGCGCGACCGGACATCGCTCCGCCCCGGCCGAACCCGCGGCACTCGCCGAGTTCAGCAAGGTGAACGCCTGGGTCGGAGCGGCCCGGTCCACGGACGCCGCAGTGAGCACGGAGGAGAGCACCAGGACCGGAGGGACGGCCGGACCGGTGACAGCGGGCACGAGCCCTGGCTCCGCGCATGAGCCGACCGTGAGCAGCGGCAGGCAGCTGAGCGCCAACCATGCTGTCATGAAGGACAGTTGTACCTGTGGTGCGCCCCGCCACCGTCGCAGACCGTAGAGCCGGCCGGCCGGCAGGCCGGCGCAGTTGGACAGCACGTGGAGCGGCGCGGCCGTCTCCGCCGCGCCGCGCTCCACGGCGAAGGCACCGAGACCTGCATGGCGCCGAAGTGCAGGCCCGGGTCGAGGTCGACACCGACCTGCACCGCGAACCCCCGCCGCCGCAACGGACGGCCCGCACGTTCGCGCTCGGCGGCTCCGGTCGTCGGGGGTGCTGTGCGGCGCCGCGAGACGCTCCGTTCGGCGGGCCGGCCGGTCACCCCGCCTCCCCTCCGAACTGGCACCTTTCAGCGGCTTGCATATGTGCGCAAATTCCTTGCGTGACGTCGGGGTGTGTGGACTGCTGCGCTCTGTGGCGCCAAATGCCATGCATGTCATGCAAGTTGTGGCGGCATGACGGAGTCCGTTTAGGTTCCATCTTCTGTCGGAACAGTGGACGGGTTCTCATTTCTCTGCAACTCTCTGACCGCAAAACGCAAAAGTCCATCCTGTTGGTGCAGGAATTCATGCCTTCAACAGGTACGCAGACAGAGCCGCGCCTTGGTCGCGCCCTGCGCCGAGGCCGAAGATCGGGGACATATGAGAACGCAACGCTGGCGACGGCGGGTCGTTTCCGCCACCCTCACCACCAGCCTGCTCGTGCTCGGCTGGCCGGCGCTCAACGCGTCGGCAGCCGGCGGCCCGGACATCGCCGCCGGTCACAGGACGGCAGCGAGCGGTGCCGGCGGCGGGAGAGCCGCCGGGAACATCGCGGACGGAGACCAGTCGACGTACTGGGAAGGGGCGGGCAGTGCCCTGCCCCAGTGGGTGCAGAGCGATCTGGGCAAGGTCACCCGCATCGACAGGATCACCCTGAAGCTTCCCGGGGAGTGGAAGAGCCGCCGCCAGACCCTTTCGCTCCAGGGCAGCGCCGACGGCACCAGCTTCACCACGCTGAAGACCTCGGCCTCCTACACCTTCGCCCCGGGCAGCTCAAACAAGGTGACCATCGCCATCCCGGCGACCCGGACACGGTTCGTGCGTGCGAGCATCACCGCGAACACGGCGTCGAAGAACGGCCAGCTCGCCGAGCTGGAGGTCCGGGCGGCCGCCGAGTCGTCCGTGAACCTGGCGGCCGGCCGCACGCTCACGGCCAGCAGCCACACCCAGACCTACGTGGCCGCCCAGGCCAACGACGGTAATGCGGCCAGCTATTGGGAGAGCCGCAACGGCGAGCTCCCGCAATGGATCCAGGCCGACCTCGGCTCCTCGGTGCGGGTGGACAGGGTGGTCCTGCGGCTGCCGGACGGCTGGGAGACCCGCAGCCAGACGCTGAAGATCCAGAGCAGCACCAACGGCACGGACTTCAGCGACGTGACGCAGCCCACGGCGTACACCTTCAGCCCCACGGCCGGTGAGTCGGCGACGATCCCCTTCGACGCCACCACCACCCGCTATGTGCGCGTGCTCGTCAGCGCCAACACCGTCCAGCCGGGCGCCCAGGTCTCCGAACTGGAGATCTACGGGCCCGAGTCGGGCGACACACAGGCGCCGACCGCACCCTCGCAGCTGGCGTACACCGAACCGGCCACCGGTCAGGTCAAGCTGACCTGGAAGGCGGCGACGGACGACACGGCCGTCACCGGCTACGACATCTACGCCGACAACGCCCTGCTCACCAGCGTGGCGGGCAACGTCACCACGTTCACCGACACCCGTCCGGCCGGCACCACCGTGTCGTACTACGTCCGCGCCAAGGACGCGGCGGGCAACGTCTCGGGGAACAGCAACACGGTGACCCGGACGGGAGACACCGGCGACACCCAGGCGCCGACCGCACCGGCGAACCTGAGCTTCACCGAAGCGACCGCCGGGCAGATCAAGCTGGTCTGGCAGGCGTCCGCCGACAACAAGGCCGTCACCGGGTACGACATCTACGCCAACAACGTGCTGCGCAAGAGCGTCGCCGGCGATGTCACCACCTACACGGACACGCAGTCCACCGGCACCACGGTCTCCTACACCGTCCGGGCCAAGGACGCGGCGGGCAACGTCTCGGGCGACAGCAACACCGTCACCCGTAACGGCAGCACCGGCGCGGCGTCCAACCTCGCGATCGGCAAGCCCATCACCGCCTCGTCCGTGGTCCACACGTTCGTGGCGGAGAACGCCAACGACAACAGCGTGACCACCTACTGGGAGGGTGCCGGGGGCAGCTACCCGAACACCCTGACGGTGAAGCTGGGTGCCAACGCCGACACGCAGAGCGTCGTCGTCAAGCTCAACCCGGACAGCAGCTGGGGTGCCAGGACGCAGAACATCCAGGTCCTCGGACGGGAGCAGAGCGCCTCGGCGTTCACCGGCCTGGTCGCGGCCAAGGACTACGCGTTCAGCCCGGGCAGCGGCAACACGGTGACCATTCCGGTCAGCGGCCGGGTCGCCGACGTCCAGCTGAAGTTCAACTCCAACACCGGCTCGGGTGCCGGTCAGGTCGCGGAGTTCCAGGTGTTGGGTGCCCCGGCGCCCAACCCGAACCTCCAGGTCGGCTCGGTTACGGCGGCCCCGGACGCGCCCGTCGAGTCTGACCCGGTCACGCTCACCGCGACGGTGCGCAACAGCGGTTCGGTCGCGGCACCGGCGAGCAAGGTCGAGTTCCGGCTGGGCGGCACCAAGGTCGCCACCGCGTCCGTGGGCGCGCTGGCGGGAGGGGCCTCCGCCCAGGTCAGCGCCGAAATCGGCCCGCGCGACGCGGGTACGTACGCCCTGAGCGCGGTCGCCGACCCGGCGAACGAGGTCATCGAGCAGAACGAGAGCGACAACACCTACACGAGCACGACCGGCCTCGTCGTGAAGCCGGTCGCCAGCTCGGACCTGGTCTCCACCGGGGTCAGCACCTCCCCGTCGGCCCCGTCCGCCGGTCAGAACGTGGCCTTCTCGGTCGCCGTCAAGAACCAGGGCACGGTGGCGTCCGCCGCCGGCGGCCATGCCATCACGCTGAACCTGCTCGACTCCAAGGGCGCCACGGTGAAGACCCTCACGGGCACCTACACCGGGTCGATCGCCGCGGGTGCGACCGGCGCCCCGGTGAACCTGGGCAGCTGGACGGCGGTCAACGGCTCGTACTCCGTGAAGACGGTGATCGCCGACGACGCCAACGAGCTGCCGGTGAAGCGCGAGAACAACAGCGCCACCAGCTCGCTCTTCGTCGGACGCGGCGCCGACATGCCGTACGACATGTACGAGGCGGAGGACGGGGTCGCCGGCGGCGGCGCGCAGGTAGTCGGCCCGAACAGGACCGTCGGCGACGTCGCGGGCGAGGCGTCCGGCCGCAAGGCCGTCACCCTCAACGGCACCGGCAACTACGTCGAGTTCACCACCAGGGCCAGCACCAACTCCCTGGTGACCCGCTTCTCCATCCCGGATTCCGCGGGCGGCGGCGGCATCGACTCCAAGCTGAACGTCTACGTGGACGGCACCTTCCTCAAGGCGATCGACCTCACCTCGAAGTACGCGTGGCTGTACGGCGCCGAGACCGGGCCGGGCAACTCCCCGGGTTCGGGTTCGCCGCGGCACATCTACGACGAGGCGAACATGCTGCTGGGCAGGACCGTGCCGGCCGGCAGCAAGATCCGGCTCCAGAAGGACGCCGCGAACACCAGCACCTACGCGATCGACTTCATCAGCCTGGAGCAGGCGACGCAGATCCCGAACCCGGACGCGGCCGCCTACGCCGTTCCCGCCGGGTTCACCCACCAGGACGTCCAGAACGCCCTCGACAAGGTCCGGATGGACACCACGGGCAAGCTCGTCGGTGTCTACCTGCCGGCCGGTGACTACCAGACCGCGAGCAAGTTCCAGGTCTACGGGAAGGCCGTCAAGGTCGTCGGCGCGGGTCCCTGGTACACCAGGTTCTTCGCACCCTCCGGCCAGGAGAACACCGACAACGGCTTCCGCGCCGAGGCCGGCGCCAAGGGCTCGTCGTTCGCGAACTTCGCGTACTTCGGGAACTACACCTCGCGCATCGACGGCCCCGGCAAGGTGTTCGACTTCTCCAACGTCTCGGACATCGTGATCGACAACGTCTGGAACGAGCACCAGGTGTGCCTCTACTGGGGCGCCAACACCGACAGCATCACCATCAAGAACTCCCGCATCCGGAACACGTTCGCCGACGGCATCAACATGACCAACGGCTCGACGGACAACCATGTCGTCAACAACGAGTCCCGGGCCACCGGTGACGACAGCTTCGCGCTGTTCTCGGCGATCGACTCCGGCGGCGCGGACATGAAGAACAACGTCTACGAGAACCTCACGTCCCTCCTGACCTGGCGGGCCGCGGGGATCGCCGTCTATGGCGGGTACGACAACACCTTCCGCAACATCCTCATCGCAGACACCCTGGTCTACTCCGGCATCACGGTCAGCTCGCTGGACTTCGGCTACCCGATGAACGGTTTCGGGACCGATCCGACAACGGTCGAGAACGTCTCCGTGCTCCGCTCCGGCGGCCATTTCTGGGGGTCGCAGACTTTCCCCGGCATCTGGCTGTTCTCCGCCTCCAAGGTCTTCCAGGGCATCCGGATCAACCACGTGGACATCGTCGACCCGACGTACAGCGGCATCATGTTCCAGACCAACTACGTGGGAGGCCAGCCCCAGTTCCCGATCAAGGACACGATCCTGACCGACATCTCGATCTCCGGCGCGCGCAAGAGCGGCGACGCCTACGACGCCAAGTCCGGCTTCGGCCTGTGGGCCAACGAGATGCCCGAGGCCGGCCAGGGGCCCGCCGTCGGTGAGGTGACCTTCAACGGCCTGAAGCTCAGCGGCAACGCCCTGGACGTGAAGAACACGACGTCCACCATGAAGATCAACATCAACCCGTAGCAGGAGCCGTTCCCAGGGGCACCGTCCGGCTTGCCGGGCGGTGCCCCGTGCTGCGTGCCCGCAGGCCGTCGCACGCCGCGTGCGAAGAGCTGTCAAACTTTTACGAAAACTGCGCGAGATATTGCGTTCACATGTTGCCGCTGGTTGAGTGTGCCTCGCCCCGGCAGAGAGTCGGCCGAGGGCCATCCACGCTCATGCCCAAAGGGGACCATCGATGAGAAGTGCTGGGTTGCGCCGCACACGCCGTATCAGCCGTGCCTCCGCGGCTGCCCTTGTCACCGCACTTGCCCTGACCTCGCTCGCCTCCTGCGGCACGAGCAGCAGCAAGGACGAGGACTCGAACAGTGCGTCCAAGGGATCGTCCGACCCTTCCGCCCCGCTCGATCCGAAGGCGAAGGTGACGATCTCGATCGACTGCATGCCGCCGGCGGCCAAGGCTGCGGAGCTCCGCGAGTGGAACGAGGACATCAAGACGTTCAACAAGAAGTACCCGAACGTCACGATCAACGGAAAGTCCACCCCCGGACAGTGCAACGAGCCGCCCCGCTTCACCGCCATGCTGAAGGGGAAGTCGCAACCCGACGTCTTCTACGCCTACTTCACCGACCTCCAGCAGGTGCTGGACAACGACGGGGCCGAGGACATCTCCGCCTACGTCACCGACAGGACCGTTCCCGCGCTGAAGGACATCCAGCCCCAGGTCGTCGACGTGGCCCGCAAGGACGGCAAGCTCTACGCCCTGCCGACCAGCAACTACACCATGGGCCTGATGATCAACCGGAAGCTGTTCACCCAGGCGGGTCTCGACCCGAACACCCCGCCCGCCACCTGGGACGAGGTCCGCACCGCGGCCAAGAAGATCGCGGGCCTGGGCAAGGGCATCGCCGGCTTCGGTGAGTACAGCGCCGGCAACAACGGTGGCTGGCACTTCGCCGCCACCCAGTACGGCCTCGGAGGGGATGTCGTCGACGCCTCGGGGAAGAAGGCCGCCTTCAACGACGCCTCCGGCAAGCAGGTCCTCCAGCAACTGCACGACATGCGCTGGGAGGACGACAGCATGGGCAAGACCCAGCTGCTGAAGTGGGGTGACCTGCAGAAGCAGATATCCAGCGACAAGCTGGGCATGTTCCTCGCCGCCCCCGACGACATCACCTACATGGTGCAGCAGCTCGGAGCCACGTACGAGACCTTCGGCCTGGGCCCGATCCCCGCCGCCAAGGGAACCCTGTTCGGCGGCAACAACTACATGATCAAGAAGGGTAGTTCGCCCGACCAGATCAAGGCCGCCGTCGCCTGGCTGAACTTCAAGAACCTCAGCCCGGGCAAGGGCCAGTTCGACTGGGCCCGCACCAAGGCCGACAAGCTTCCCGTCGGGCTTCCGCAGCCGAACTTCTTCCTGGGTGACAGCAAGGCCAAGGACGACGCGTCACGCACCACCAACGCCTCGATGCCCATCGAGAACTTCAAGGCCTTCATGGACAACCCCGTCCAGGGCAAGGCCGAGCCGCCGAAGGCGCAGGAGATCTACAAGATCCTCGACAACGCCATGTCCGGCGTGCTGACCAATGAGGACGCCGACATCGACAAGCTGCTCTCCACCGCCGAGCAGCAGGTCAACCAGGTTCTGGCGAACCAGTAACGGACGCGCGGGACCGGGTCACGCGGACCCGGTCCCGCATCCGGACCCGTCCGACTGCGCTCGAAGTTCACCGGCACCGAGGAGATACACCATGTCGGCCCCTACTCTGTCCTCCCGCAAGGCGACCGGGCCCCGCCCAGGACATCCGGCCCCCGCCCGCAGGAACTCCGCCCGCGAGGAGTTCCTGCGCGCCGTGCGCCGCAACATCTCCGCACACGGCTTCCTGATCGGAGCGGTGCTCTGCTTCTCGCTCTTCTCCTGGTACCCGATGGTCCGGGAGTTCGTCCTGGCCTTCCAGAAGACCGAGGACGGCGAGACCACCTGGGCCGGCTGGTCCAACCTGACCTACGTCTTCAACGACCCGGCGTTCTGGCAGGCCTGGCGCAACACCCTGCTGTTCACCGTCCTCGCCCTGCTGCTGGGCTTCGTCGTCCCGTTCGTCGTCGCCGTCGTCCTCAACGAATTCCGGCACGGGCAGGGCTATCTGCGGCTGCTGGTCTACCTCCCCGTGATGCTGCCGCCGGTCGCCTCCGTCCTGCTCTTCAAGTACTTCTACGACCCCGGATACGGACTCTTCAACCGCATCCTGGACGTCTTCCACCTGCCCGCCCAGCAGTGGCTCCAGGACACCGACACCGCCATGCTCTCGGTCGTCATCGCGGCGACCTGGATGAACATGGGCGGCGCGACCCTGATCTACCTGGCCGCACTCCAGGGCATCCCGGGGGAGCTGTACGAGGCGGCCGAACTGGACGGTGCGGGGCTGCTGCGCAAGGTCTGGCACGTCACCATCCCGCAGACCCGGCTCATCCTCTCGCTGCTACTGCTCATGCAGGTCATCGCGACGATGCAGGTCTTCACCGAGCCGTTCCTGCTCACCAACGGCGCCGGCCCGGAGGGCTCCACCACCACCGTCGTCTACCTCATCTACCAGTACGCCTTCAACTTCAACAACTACGGCAGCGCGGCGGCACTCGGCCTCGTCCTGCTCGTCGTCCTCGCGGGATTCTCCGCGGTGTACGTACGACTGAGCCGCAGCAGCGAAGACTAGGACGGGAGCACGACCATGGCATCGAACACGCTTGTCTCCCGGCGCGGGAGCGAGACGCGCGGAGCGGACCGGCGCAGGTCCGCACGCGCTGCGGACCTCGGGCGCCAGCGGACCCTGATCTCGCCGGCCCAGCTCGGCAGACCCCGCGGCAAGGCCTTCTACTGGATCGTCTTCACCGTCGTGATCATCCTGTTCACGGTGGCCTTCCTCGGGCCGCTCTACTGGATGGTCACCGGTGGCCTCAAGACCACCCAGGAAGTCGTGCAGAGCCCGCCCACCGCCTTCCCCAGTTCGCTCCACACCGAGAACTACAGCCAGGCCTGGACCGTGATGGACCTGTCCAGACTGCTGTTCAACACCCTGTACTACGCCTTCGGCGCGCTGGCCTTCCAACTCGTCTTCGACGTCGCGGCCGCGTACTCGCTGTCCAAACTCCGGCCGGTGTTCGGCAAGGTCATCCTCGGGATGATGCTGGCCACCCTGATGATCCCGGCCACCGTGCTGGTCGTACCCCAGTACCTCACCGTCCTGGACGTCCCGGTCTTCCAGCGCAATCTCGTCAACTCGCCCTGGGTGATATGGCTTCCGTCGGTAACCAACGCCTTCAACATCTTTCTGCTGAAGCGGTTCTTCGACTCCATCCCACGAGAACTCCTCGACGCCGCCGCGATCGACGGTGCCTCGCCGCTGCGCACCCTGCGCTCGATCGTCCTGCCGATCTCCCGGCCGATCCTCGGCGTCGTCTCCATCTTCGCCGTCGTCGGGGTGTGGAAGGACTTCCTCTGGCCGATGCTCACCCTGCCCGACCCCAGCAAGCAGACCCTGAACGTGGGCATCTACTCACTGGCCAGCGGTGTACCCGAGAACGTCCTCATCGCCGCGCTCACCATCGCGTCGATCCCGACGCTGCTGATCTTCCTGCTCTTCCAGCGCAACATAATGAGCGGTCTGACCGCAGGCGGCCTCAAGGGCTAGGGCCCTGCGCCCGGACCAGGCCGGATCAGGGAGCGGGGCCAGGCGTACGTGCCGGGCCCGCGAGCCCGGCCTGATCCGAACGAGAGGCCCTGGCACCCTCACCAGGACCGTGCCCCATCCAGGACCGCGCCCCGCAGCGCCGGGGTCCCGTCCGCCGCCTTCCCCTCAGCACTCCGCCGCCGGCCCTCCCGTCCTGCCCCGCTCGCCGGGCCGGCGGCGGAGTCCCACCTGCCCGAAAGGAACGCCACGTGGCAGCCAACCGTCCGTCCGAGGTCACCGCGAACTGGTGGCGAGACGCCGCCATCTACCAGATCTACGTACGCAGCTTCGCCGATGGCGACGGTGACGGCACCGGCGACCTCGCAGGGGTCCGGGCCAAGCTGCCCTACCTCGTCGAACTGGGCGTGGACGCACTCTGGTTCACCCCCTGGTACCTCTCACCGCTCGCGGACGGCGGCTACGACGTGGCCGACTACCGCACCATCGACCCGGCGTTCGGTACCCTCGCCGAGGCGGAGAAGCTGATCGCCGAGGCCCGTGAACTGGGCATCCGCACCATCATCGACATCGTGCCCAACCATGTGTCCGACCAGCACGCGTGGTTCCGGGCCGCCCTCGACGCCGGCTCCGGCAGCCCCGAGCGAGACCTCTTCCACTTCCGTACGGGACGCGGCGCCGACGGCGAGATCCCGCCCAACGACTGGGTCTCCGAATTCGGCGGCACGCCCTGGACCCGGCTGGACGACGGGGAGTGGTACCTCCACCTCTTCGCCACCCAGCAGCCCGACCTCAACTGGGCACACCCGGCGGTCCGTCAGGAACACGAGGACGTGCTGCGCTTCTGGTTCGAGCGCGGGGTCTCGGGCGTCCGGATCGACTCGGCGGCCCTGCTCGCCAAGGACCCGGCGCTGCCCGACTTCGTCCGGGGCAGCGACCCGCACCCCTTCGTCGACCGTGACGAGTTGCACGACATCTACCGCTCCTGGCGTGCCATAGCCGACGAGTACGGCGGCGTCTTCGTCGGCGAGGTGTGGCTCCCGGACACCGAGCGGTTCGCCCGCTATCTGCGCCCCGACGAACTGCACACCGCCTTCAACTTCAACTTCCTGGCCTGCCCCTGGGACGCCGGGCTGCTGCGGACCGCGATCGACGGCACACTCGCCGAGCACGCGGAGGTGGGCGCACCGGCCACCTGGGTCCTGTGCAACCACGACGTGACCCGCACCGTGACCCGCTACGGCCGGGCGGAGACCGGGTTCGACTTCGCCGCGAAGGCCTTCGGAACCCCGACGGACCTCGTCCTCGGCACCCGCCGCGCCCGCGCCGCGGCCCTCCTCTCCCTGGCCCTGCCCGGCGCCGCCTACCTCTACCAGGGCGAGGAGCTGGGACTGCCGGAGGCCGACATCCCGCTGGACCGCATCCAGGACCCGATGCACTTCCGCAAGGGCGGCACCGACCCCGGACGCGACGGCTGCCGGGTACCGCTGCCCTGGTCGGCGCAGGAACCGTACGCAGGATTCGGCGCCGCCACCGCGCCCTGGCTCCCGCAGCCGGCCGGCTGGTCCGCGTACGCCGCCGACCTCCAGGGCGGCGACCCGGACTCGATGCTCAGTCTGTACCGCGAGGCCCTGCGACTGCGCCGGACCGAACCAGGGTTCGACACGGCGGGCGAGCCCGGGATACGCCGGCTGACCTGGCTGGACGGGGGGCCCGAGGTGCTCGCGTTCACCCGGACCGACGGTCTCGTCTGCGTCGTCAACCTGGCCGCCGAGGCCGCCGAGCTGCCCCCGCACGCCAGGGTCCTCCTGGCCAGCGGCCCCCTGGACGAGACGGGGAGGCTGCCGCAGGACACCGCGGTCTGGCTTCGCGTCTGACCGCCCGGCCCAGGCCAACGTGCCCACGGACCCGGTCGCGCGCGGCACGACCGGGTCCCGCAGGATCGCGGGGGAGAGAGGGCTGCGGCACAGTGGGGCATATGGACGCACCGAACGATCTGAATGCCCTGGCCGACGAGCACCTGGCCGCAGCCCGCACCTCCCCGCACGGCCGCAGCGCCCACCTCCTGCTCCATGAGGACCCGCTGCGCCAGACCGTCATCGCACTGGCCTCGGGCCGAGCCCTCGACGAGCACAACGCCCCGCCCGCCGCCTCCCTGCAGGTGCTGCGTGGCTCGGTGCGGCTCACCGCCGGGTCGGGCGATGTGGAACTCGCCGCCGGACAGCTGCACCCGATCCCGCAGGAACGGCACGGGCTGCTCGCCCTGGAGGACGCGGTGGTGCTGCTGACGGCCGTCAACGGCTGACGGTCCGGCCGCCCGGCGCGGCTGTGGTGGTCGGCGAAATCCCCTGCGGCACCTTGTGGGAGCGCTCTCAGGATCGGCAGGATGGGCCGGTGACCCTGCTTCCCGGCCCACGGGCCTATCAACCGGACGACCGCGCGGCCCTCGCCGACATCTGCGTCCGCACGGCCGACAACGGCGGCGACTCCCGGCACCTGTACCCGGACCACGAGCTGATGCCGTCGATCTTCGCCACGCCCTACGCCTACCTCGAACCCGACCTGGCCTTCGTTCTCGACGACGGGACGGGCCGGGCGGTCGGATACATCCTCGGCACCGCCGACACGCCCCGCTTCGTGACGGAGTTCCGCACACGCTGGCTGCCCCTGGTCGAGGACCGCTACCCGCGGCCGGACGGAGCGCCGCGGACGCCCAGCGACGCGATGATCGGCCTCCTGCACAACCCGGAGCGGATGGTCCTGCCCGAACTCGTCGACCATCCCGCCCACTTGCACATCGATCTGCTGCCCGACTGGCAGCGCCGGGGGTACGGGAAGGAGCTGATGCGCACCTTCCTCGCGGCCCTGAACGCCAAGGGTGTCAAGGGCGTTCATCTGTCCATGCTCACCTCCAACACCCCGGCCAGGGCCTTCTACGACCGGCTCGGTTTCGCCGAGACCGAGGTCCCGGACCCCGGCCCCGTCACCTACCTCGTGCGCTCCACGGTGGCGGACCTGTAGTCCGTCGCCGCCGCCGCGGGTGCCACGCGGGTTCGCTGGGCAGGAAGTCCGGGACGAGACCGCGCGGGGGCGGGCAGCCAGTGGCGAGAGGTATGTGAAGTGAGGGAGCGGACCGTGTGGGAATTCTCCGACGACCGTGGACAGGTGGCGAGTGCCGGCAGGCGCCCGACGCGGGTCCTCGCCTATGTCCAGGCCGGTGCGACCTTATGGGATCACGGCGTCCGCCCGAGCGGGATATTCGGCTCGGGGCACGACGATCCCGCGGTGCCGGACGCGGCGAAGACCGGATCGCTGCCCCTGGCCGACGTCGCGTACGTCGGGGCGGGCGCCACGCTGGACGTGGACACGCTGCTGAGCGGTGAGCCGGACCTGGTGGTGGCCGTCAGTTACGGCGGCGGCCAGGTCTACGGCCTCGATCCGGAGACGGCCAAGCATCTGGAGGGGCACGTCCCGGTCGTCGTCATCGACGTGGGCCAGGCCCGCACCCTCGCGGAGATCGGTGACCGGTTCGCCGAGCTGGCCCGGTCGCTCGGCGCCGAGGAGCCCGCGGCGGCCACCCAGGAACTGGACGCCGCCCGGGACCGGCTGCGCGCACTCGCCGCGGGCGCGGACAGGGCGAGGGTCCTCGCCCTGTCCCCGGCCGGTCAGGAACAGGCGCATCTGGCCCGCCCCCGCATGTGGCCCGAGCTCCGGGTGCTGGCCGAGCTCGGCGTCGGCCTCGTGGAACCCGCCGAGGGGCCCGGCGCGAACTGGTCCACGGTCGGCTGGGCGCAGGCCGCGGCGCTGCGCCCGGCCGTCGTGCTCGCCGACATCCGGGCCAACGCCACCCCGCTCGACGAGCTTGGGACCAACGAGCGCTGGACGTCGATCGAGCGCTCCGCGCGCGTGGTCGCGTGGAACCCCGAGCCGGTGTGCAGCGCCCGGGCCCATGCGCGGTTCCTGGACCTGGTGGCCGACGCGCTGGAGGCGTAGCCGCGAGGAGCGGCGCGAAGGCGGACAGGTCCGGTTGCCCAGAGGCCGCCCCCGCCCCGCCGATGACCCGTACGGACGTGTGCGATCGCGAGGGCCGCCCCGGTTGGCCAGGCTGGCCGGGAGCGCCCGCGCCCTTACCCGCACACTCCAGGAGCAGGCATGCAGCAGGACAAGCATCCTTCGTACCGCCCCGTCGTCTTCCGTGACCGCTCGGCGGGCTACGCCTTTCTGACCCGGTCCACCGCGTCGAGCGAGCAGACGATCGACTGGGACGACGGCAACAGCTACCCCGTCATCGACGTGGAGATCTCGGCGGAGAGCCACCCGTTCTTCACGGGGAAGGCGCGGGTCGTCGACTCCGAGGGGCAGGTCGCCAAGTTCGAGCGCAGGTACGGCGAGGAGGGCGGCGCCGGCGCCTCCTGACGGGAGGATCGTCGCCCTCGTCGGCGAGTCCGGCAGCGGCAAGTCCACCCTGGCGCGCTGCCTGGCCCGCCTCGAACAACCGACCGCGGGACAGGTCCTGCTGGACGGCGAGGACCTGCTGAGGACTCAGCGGCACCGGGTGTCCCGCGCCTACCGCGGGGCCGTGCAGATGGTGTTCTAGGACCCCTTCGGCTCCCTCAACCCCGTGCACCGCGTCGAGCACTTCCTGCGCCGGGCCCTGCTCGTGCACGGGCGGCCCGCCGGGGCGACGGAACTGCGCGACCTCGTCACCACGGTCGGCCTCACCGAGGACATGCCGGAGTCCTACCCGCACGAACTCTCCGGCGGCCAGCGCCAGCGCGTCGCCGGCGCCCTCGCTGTCGACCCGCGGCTCGTCCTCGCCGACGAACCGACGTCGATGCTCGACGTGTCCGTACGCATCGGCATCCTCAACCTGATGCGACGGCTGCACGACGAGCGCGGCATCTCGATGCTCCACATCACCCACGACCTCGCGTCGGCCCGCCATGTCGCCGACACCACCCAGGTCCTCTTCGCCGGCGAACTCGTCGAGGTCGGCGACCCGCTCGCCCTGATGGACCGCCCCGCCCACCCCTCGCCGCCGCCCACCACCGCATCCACTGGGGCCACGCCACCAGCCGTGACCTGGTCAGCTGGACGGACGAACCCGTCGCCCTGGTCCCCGGCACCGACGGCCCCGACCGGGACGGCTGCTGGTCCGGTGTCCTCGTCGACGACGGAGGCACCCCGACCCTCGTCTGCTCCGGCCGGCACGGGGAACGTGAACTGCCCTGCGTCGCCACCGGATCGCCCGACCTGCGCAACTGGCGCAAGGACCCCGCCAACCCCGTGATCGGCGCCCCGTCCGAGGGCGATCTCACCGCCTTCCGCGACCACTGCGTCTGGCGCGAGAACGGCACCTGGCGCCACCTCGTCGGCTCCGGCATCCGCGGCGTCGGCGGCACCGCGTTCCTGTACGAGTCCGAGGACCTGCGCGACTGGCGCTACGTGGGCCCGCTCCTCACCGGCGACGCGAGCAGGGGAACGGCCGCGGACCTCGACTGGACCGGCACCATGTGGGAGTGCGTCGACCTCTTCCGGATCGACGGCGCGGACATCCTCGCCTTCTCCGCCTGGGACGAGGGCACCACCCACTAGCCGCTCTACTGGACCGGCCGCTACGAGGGCGACACCCACGCCGTCGGAGGCACGGCCCGCATCGTCACGCTGACCGTCCACCGGCTCCGGGACGTGTTCCGGGTGACGGCCGACGACCCGGCCACGCCCGCACTCCCGGCCGGCGGGACCTTCCGCAGCGGCGGGCTCGGTGACCTCACCGTCGTGCCGGCGGGTCACTGGACCACCCCACCGGGGCCGGCCGCACCGGCGTGTTCGACCGGGACTCGACCAGCGTCTCCGGCACCGAGTGCGGCGGCCTGGCACTGACCACACGCCTGCGCTTCGGCGGCCCCGACGGTGCGAGCGGCGCCGGATCGGTGTTCCTGCGCACCACGCCCGACACCGCCGACGGATACGCGGTCAACCTCGATCCGAATCTGCGCACGGTCCGGCTGATGCGCCGGGACGGCGGACGGACGACCGTACTCGCCGAAACGCCGCTGCTGATCCGGACGGGACTGACCCTGGCGCTGCGGACGGTGGCCCGGGGCGGGCGGATCGAGGTGTTCGTCGACGGCCGGCCGGTCCTCGACGTGACCGATACCCGCTATGCGCACGGCAGGATCGGGCTCAATGTGTTCGGAGGCCGTGCCGCCTACCAGGACACCTACGTCACCGCACTCCAGGAGGCCTCACCCTCATGCTCGACAGAATCGACCTGCTGGTCATCGGCGAATGCGTCGCCGACATCGTCCGGCTGCCGGGGGAGGCCGACCGGGTCCACCCGGGCGGCAGCCCGGCCAACGTCGCGTACGGCCTGGCCAGGCTCGGACACGGTGCGACCCTGCTCACCCAGCTCGGGGCGGACGGGAACGGGCGGCTGATCCGGGATCACCTGGCCGGAGCCGGGGTCGACGTCCGTACGGACGGTTCCACCGCCCCCACCCCGTCCGCAGCCGTGACGCTGGACGGCGCGGGCCAGGCCGCGTACACCTTCGAGATCACCTGGACCCTCGGTCCGGTCTCCCCGGACCGGCCGCCCGCACACGTCCACACCGGGTCGATCGCGGCGGTCACCGAACCCGGCGCGGCTGCGGTCGTAGCCGCCGTCGAGTCGCTGCGGGCCGCCGCGACGGTCAGCTACGACCCCAATGTGCGGCCCGAGCTGATGGGGGACCACGAGGCCGCCGTGCGCAAGGTCGAGCTCTGTGTGGCGCTCAGTGATGTGGTCAAGGCGAGCGACGAGGACCTGGAATGGCTGTATCCGGGCCAGGACCCGGTGAAGGTGGCCGAGCGGTGGCTGGCCGGCGGCCCGGCCGTCGTCCTCGTCACCCGGGGCGGCGACGGGGCCTTCGCGGTCCTGCCCGACGGCCGGGTGAGCATCGAGGCGCTGACCACGGAGGTCGTCGACACGGTGGGGGCGGGGGACGCCTTCATGTCCGGCACGCTGCACGCGCTCGCCGCCCACGGACTGCTCGGGCCGGACGGCCGGGAACGGCTGCGGTCGCTGGACCGGGCCACCGTGGCCGACGTCCTGCGGCACGCGGCTGCCTCGGCGGCGGTGACCGTCTCGCGGGCCGGCGCCAACCCGCCCGACGCGGCGGAACTCGGCGCGGCGCTCCGCCGGATGTGAAACACCTCGGTGCCACCGCCCCCCCCACGGGGACGGTGGCACCGCCACGCGACGGGCTTCCACTCGCTCCGGGTCTCGATGACGATCCACGCCGGCCGCCTTGCGTAGCCAGCCGGCCAGCCAGCCAGCCGGCCCGCCAGCCGCGCCTGTGGCACCGGCCTTCACGAGCAGGGCGTCGCGAGCCGGAGCAGGCGACGCTGCTCCGCCTTGCGGCGCACCGCATCCGACGTCGTGCGCCGTGACGCTGCTCCGCCTTGCGGCGCACCGCATCCGACGTCGTGCGCTGATCCACGCCGATCCATCAGGGAGTGCGGGACGGCCCTCAGGAACCGCCTGCCACCCGCCCGTCACCCGGCTCCGCCAGGTGCGGAGTGCTGTCGTCGTCTAGGAACTCGACGACGGCCAGGGCGAACAGGGCACACAGCGCGATCCACACCGTGACCAGGCCGGTCGGCCGGTCCCACGCCACCAGCACCGCGACGGCCACCACGACCACGGTCCAGTTCAGCGGCCGCCTGGCCCGGTGCACCCACCTGCCGACCGGACCGCCAGTGAAACCTGCCGCGTCCCGTACGGCCCCGATGCCGCCGCTCCACATCGCCATGACCCGGGTCGCGGCGCGGCCGCCGCCGGTGAGCCAGGCCGCGAGCGCCACCACCGCACCGACGGTCACCACCAGCCGGGCCCCGGCGCGCAGATATCCCGCCAGCGCGTCGAAGACCGCCCCCGCGGCCGGCTGCGAGACGTCGGAGGGAAGACTGTCGAGATAGAAGGCGCGCCCCGCCCACAGCCCGAGCGCGAGCAGGGCGGCACCCGCAGCGGCCGCGAGCGCGGCGGTGACCAGGGCCCGTCGCCGGCGCACCGCGAGCAGTACCCCGCCCGCTGCCAGCACCAGCGTGAACACGGGAAGCCAGAATCCGAGGAGTTCGAGCGCCCGGAACGCCTGCTTGGCCTTGCCGACCGAGTCCGAGGTCAGGACCGTGAAGTCGGTGTGGATCTCCGGGATCTTCTCGGCGACCGTCAGACCGCGGTCGACGAGGCGCTGCTTCACCCGGTCGATGACGGGGGCGAGGTCCAGCGTGACGGTGTCGTCGGTCAGCTTCACCGCGCCGCCGCCCTCGCCCGTCAGCGCCTTCACGACGGAGGCGTGCGCCTGCCGGTTGAGGTCACTCCACAGCCGCTCGAAGGCGTCGCTGGTCACGAACTTCTCGACGGTCCCGTGCACGAAGTTCGTGACACCCGTGGTCAGCGGGCCGCCGAGCTTCTCGAGGGCCTTGTCGACGACCGGCCGGTCGGCGGGAGCCACGTCCGCCAGCAGCGCGTCGATGTCCAGGTGGGTCATGACGGCGGTGGTCACGCGGTCGGTCACCGCCGCCTGCACATGGGGGTCGGAGGCCAGCGGATCCATCATCGCCACATAGCGGTCCGTGTCCCCGGCGACGTCGCTCGCCCAGCTCGACACGATGCTGAGCGGTGTCAGCACGGCCGCCACCAGGATCAGCAGGACCGCGAAGAACGAACGGAGCCGCAGCCTGTGCCGGGCCGGGGTACGGGCCTCCAACTGGGCCACCCGTACCCGAAGGGCTTCCAGTTCGGCGTGCTCGTCCGGCGCGGCCGACCGGCCGGGATCGCGTTCCATGACCCCAAGGGGATGTCCTGGCCGACCGCGGAGCACGGTGGGTTGCTGCATACAGGTGATGGGCGGGGGCCGGTACGGTGTCGTCGGGGCCATGCCGGGCGAGGACGAGTCGGCCTGGACACCGATCGTGGGGGTGTCCTGGGCGTTTTCTGATCGTTTGTTCTTCTATGACCACTATTTTCGACGGCGTCGGCCCCTCGGGAGCCCGAACCGGGCCGGTCGCCGACCTGCTCACCACAGCGCTCCTCGGTCCGGACGCCCGCCGCGAGCACGGCTTCTGGCGCCGGCTCGTCACCACAGAACCGTTCCGCCGGCCGCTCTGGCCGCCTCCCGGCCCCACCCCCGACGAGCGGCTCGCCCTCGCCCACGCACGGCTGCGCACACTCAACAGTGCGCTGGACAGTGCCGCCAGGCCGGCCTCCGATCCACGCGCCCTTGCCGCCATGCACGAATGGCTCGCCCCTGTGGACCCGGCCCTCGCCACCGTTGCGGGCATTCATTACAACCTTTTCCTCGGAAGCCTTCTCGACCACGACGCCGACGGCACCCGCGACCTGTCGGAGTTCCTCCGGCTGCGACGGATCGGCACATTCCTCTGTACGGAGGTGGCGCACGGCAACGACGCCGCCGCCGTCGAGACCACCGCCACCTTCGACCCCGCCCGGGACGGGTTCGTGCTCCACACCCCGCACGCCGGTGCACAGAAGTTCATGCCCAACACCAGTCCGGCGGGCGGCCCCAAGTCGGGGCTCGTCGCCGCCCGGCTGATCGTCGGGGGTGCCGACCACGGAGTCTTCCTGCTGCTGGTGCCGCTCACCGATGCGTCCCGGGCCCTGCCGGGGATCCGGGTGCGCCGGCTTCCCGCACGGATGGGCAGTCCCGTCGACCACTGCCTGACCTCCTTCGACCAGGTCTTCGTAGGGCGAGAGGCGCTGCTCGGCGGCGTACAGGGGCGGGTCGGCGAGGACGGGGTGTTCCGCAGCGACACCGAGGGGCGCAGGCGCCGCTTTCTCGCGTCGATCGGACGGGTCACCGCGGGCCGGATCTGCATGAGCGCCAGCGCGGTGGGGTCCGCACGCGCCACGCTGGCCGTCGCCGTCCGCTACGGCGGCCACCGTTTCGTCTCCGGTGGCCGCCCGTCGCCGCCCGTCCCGGTGATCGCACACCGCAGCCACCACGGGCCGCTCGCCGAGGCCATGGCGACCGTCTTCGCGATGAGCCTGCTGCACCGGAGGGTCCTCGACCGCTGGGAAGAGGCGGCGGCAGGACCGCCGGCCGGCCGGGAGGCGGCCGAGCGGCTGGTCGACGTGGCCAAGGGGTGGATCACGTGGCAGGCCCGGTCCGTCATCGTCGAATGCCGGGAACGGTGCGGCGCCCAGGGGCTGCTGGAGAACAACGGGATGGCCGAACTCGTCACCGGCGTCGAGGGCGCCATCACCGCCGAGGGGGACAATCTGGCCATCCACTCCAGGGCGGCCGCCGGCCTGCTCTTCGAGGCCGCACGGGACCCGGACGAAGAGCCGGCGGCCGCTGCGCCGGGCGGCGACCTCACCGATCTGCGCTTCCTGGGCCGGCTTCTGGACCAGGTGGAGCGCATCTGGTTCGCGCGGGCGGCCGCCCGGATGGCGCGGGTCCCGCACGGCAACCCGCTGGAGCGCTGGAACGAGGCGTCCGGGACCGCTCTGCGGGGGGTCGAGGCGCATGCGTACCGGCAGGCGGCCCACGCGTACGAGCACGCGCTCGCGGCTCTGCCCGGCGGCGAGGCCCGCGAGCGGCTGGGCGAACTGGCCCGGCTGTTCGCGCTGCGCTGGGTCGCGCGCAACAGCGGGGATCTGCTGGCCGCCGGCCATCTGACCGCCGGTCAGGTCGAGGGGCTGACCGATGTCACCGAGCAGCTGATCGCAGCCGTGAGCGGTCATCTGCCGGAACTCGCCGAGTCCTTCGCGTTGCCCGGCGAACTGCTCGCCGACTGGCCCATCGCGGGAGCCCGCTACACGGACGCCTACGACGACCCGGGCGCCTCCTGGCACACCGCTGCGGACCGGGAACCTGCCGGGGGCGCGCGATGACGGACACACCGCAGGGAGCCGCAGCGCTGCCGCACCGGGCGGCGGACGCGGTCCGGTGCCTGGGCGTCCGCGTCGTCCTGCTGGGCTTCTGGGGGACCGCGGCCCTGCTCTCGCGGTGGTGCGAGGGTGCACGCACCATCGGTGGCGAATCGGTTCACCGCAAGGCCTGACCGGAGCGAGGCCGCCCCGGCACTCGGGCGTCGGGCGGGCGCTCGGGGCGGCGTGCGCGGCGCGCGCACGCAGCCCGGCCCCGACCGCCCGTCCGCCCACCGCTCGTGCCCGGGCGCACCGCCGCTGAGCTGCGCAGAGGCACGTGGTAGCGTGCCGGGAGCCAGTCGAACTCCACGTAGGGGTCAGGGAATCCGGTGCGAATCCGGAACTGACGCGCAGCGGTGAGGGGGACGGGCGGGGCCACAGCCACTGGGAGACCCACGGTTTCCCGGGAAGGCGTCCCGTCCGCGTGAACCCGAGTCCGAAGACCTGCTGGCACCCGCGGTCCGGGACCGGATCGCGGAACTCCGTACAGCGGGTCCCGCGCATGGGCCCAGAGACGACGAGGTACTCCGTGCCGCCCATAGCCGGCCCCGCCCGCACCGCTGCCCTGCTCACTGCCGGACTGATCCTGCTGACCGCCTGCGGCGGCGGGAAGGGCAGTACCGCCGCCAAGGCCCGGGGAGCCGACGGCTATCCGGTGACCCTGAAGAACTGCGGACGGACCGTCACCGTGGAGGCAGCTCCGAAGCGCGCCGTGCCGGTCGACCAGGGATCGACCGAGATCCTGCTCTCGCTCGGCCTCGCGGACCGGCTCGCCGCCACCGCCACCTGGACCGACCCCGTGCTGAAGGGCTTGGAGAAGGCCAACGCAGGCATCCCGAGGATCTCCGACAACCGGCCCTCGTCGGAGAAGGTCCTGGATCAGGAGCCCGACTTCGTCAGCGCCTCCTTCGAGTCGACGCTCGCCAAGGGAGGCGTCGCCCCACGGGAGCAGTTCGAGAAGCTCGGCGTCCCCACCTACGTCTCACCCGCCGACTGCACCGCCAAGGACAACAGCAAGGACGGTGACGGTGTCCGCACGGGCGCCCTGACCATGGACAGCGTCTACGGCGAAGTGCGGGACCTGGCCAAGGTGTTCGGCGTTCCGGAGCGCGGCGAGAAGCTTGTTGCCGAGCTGCGTGCCCGGGTGCGCAAGGCGACCGGGGGCATCGATGCCTCCGGGGCCTCCCTGATGTACTGGTTCGCCAACTCCGAGGCCCCCTACCTGGCCGGCTGCTGCGGAGCACCCGGCATCATCACCCGGGAGACCGGTGCGAAGAACGCCTTCGACGACACCCACGAGGAATGGCCCCAGATCAACTGGGAGACCGTCGCCGACCGCAACCCGGACGTGCTGGTCATCGGCGACCTGACGCGCAAGTCGCAGACCGCCGAGAGCGCCACGAAGAAGATCGCCTTCCTGGAGTCCAACCCCGCCACGAAGAACATGGACGCCGTCCGGCACAAGCGCTACGTGCTGCTCAGTGGCCAGGCCATGAACCCGACCATCCGGACCGTCGAGGGCGTGGAGCGCGTGGCCGCCGGCCTGCGTAGCTTCGGGCTCGCGAGGTGACGGACACCGAACGGGCGGCGGCACCGCACGAGGACGCGCGTGTGCAGGGCCGGCCCGACATCCGGGGTGTCCGTGGCCTCCCGGGTGTACGGGGCCTCCTGGGCGTCCGGGGCCTCGGGGGCGGACTCCTGTGGGCCGGCGGGATCCTGCTGCTCGTCCTGTCCGTCGCGGTCGCCGTCACCATCGGCCCCGCCCGGATCTCCGTCGCCGACGTCTGGTCCACGGTCGCCTCCCACCTCGGTGCCGGTGAGTCGCGGCTCAGCCCGATCCGCGACGGCATCATCTGGAACCTGCGCATGCCGCGCACCCTTCTCGCCGCCGTCTGCGGCGCGGGGCTCGCGGTCTGTGGCACCGTCATGCAGTCCCTGCTGCGCAACCCGCTCGCCGACCCGTTCGTCCTCGGGGTCTCCTCCGGGGCCTCGACCGGCGCGGTCGTCGTCGTCGTTCTCGGCGTCGGCGGGGGAGCGGTCTCCCTGTCGGCCGGGGCGTTCATCGGGGCGCTCTGCTCATTCGCCCTCGTCATGCTGCTCAGCCACACCCTCGGTGGCAGCACCGACCGCGTCGTGCTGTCCGGCGTCGCGGCCATGCAGCTCTTCTCCGCGCTCACCTCCTTCGTCGTGATGACCGCCGCCGATGCCGAGCAGACCCGCGGGGTGCTGTTCTGGCTGCTGGGCTCACTCGGCGGCGTCGGCTGGAGCGACGTGTGGATCTGCTCCGCCGTGCTCGCAGTGACGCTGCTGATCTGTCTCGGCCACGCCCGTACGCTCGACGCCTTCGCCTTCGGCCAGGACGCGGCAGCCACCCTCGGCGTCCACGTCGGCCGTACCCGGATCGTGCTGCTGTGCACGACCGCGCTGCTGACCGCCGCACTCGTCAGCTCGGCCGGTGCCATCGGGTTCGTCGGACTGGTGCTGCCGCACGCGGCCCGTGCGCTCACCGGTTCCGGGCACCGCAGGCTGCTGCCGGTCACCGCGCTAGCCGGGGCCGTCTTCCTGGTGTGGGTCGACACCCTCGCCCGGACCGTCCTGGACCCGCAGGAGGTTCCGGTGGGAGTCGTCACCGCCCTGATCGGGGTACCCGCCTTCGTGCTGGTTCTCTACCGCACCCGGCGGGCCTCGTGACCCCGGCCCACCCCGGCGGCCTGCGGGCCGACCGGGTCAGCAGGGAGGCGGGCGGCCGGCTCATCCTGGACGGTGTCTCGCTCGCCCCGCCGCCGGGCGCCACCATCGGACTGATCGGCCCGAACGGTTCCGGGAAGTCCACCCTGCTGCGGATCCTGGCCGGAGTCCTGGCCCCGGACGCGGGCGTGGTCACCCTCGACGACGATCCGCTGGCGGCCGTCGGGCGCCGCACCGTGGCCAGACGGGTCGCGGTGGTCGACCAGCACGCCGTCACGCAGGTCGAGCTGAGCGTCGTGGACGTCGTACGCCTGGGCCGCATCCCGCACCGCCGTGCCTGGTCGGCGCCGGGGGCTGCGGACGAGACGGCGGTGCGTGAGGCGCTGGAGCGGACCGGCCTCGCCGGACGCCGCGACCAGTCCTGGCACACACTCTCCGGCGGGGAGCGCCAGCGCGTCCAGATCGCCCGCGCGCTGGCCCAGCAGCCGCGTGAACTGCTCCTGGACGAGCCGACCAACCATCTGGACATCCAGCACCAGCTGGAACTCCTGTCCCTGGTCACGTCGTTGCCGCTGACCGCCGTCGTCGCCCTGCACGACCTCAACCTGGCCGCGATGTTCTGTGACCGGATCGTGGTGATGAACGAGGGACGGGTGGTCGCGGGCGGCAGCCCGGCAGAGGTGATCACCGAGGAGCTCATCGCCGATGTCTACCGGGTGTCCGCCGTCGTGACACCGGACGGCCCGCAGGGGCGGCCCTCGGTCCGCTTTCGTCCGGAGCGGGCCTGACTTACGCAGCGGGTCTCAGCGGGCCCGACTCCCGGAGCCGGCCCGACCAGGGAGCGGGCCCGACTCCACGCGGCGGTCCGGGTGCCTGTGACGTCGAACGCGAGGGCGGCCCCTCGTGCGTGCGGCGGTCCGGGTGCTCCGTGCCGTGGTGGACCGCGAGGGGCGGACCCCCGTGCGGGGCCCGCCCCTCGCAGGTGCGGTACGGCCGTGCGGCGCGGTACGCGGGGAGTCAACGGCGACGTCCCTGACCGGATTCACCGCCCATGTCCCTGCCACCCATGTCCTTGCCGCTCTTGGTGGCGCCGTCCGCGTAGTCGATCTGTTCCTTGCGCAGTTCGGCGGAGACTTCCTTCTGTTCGGTCACCTTCTTCGTTTCCATCCGCACCCGCTCGACCGGCACGGTCTCCTTGCGCATCGTGGCGCGTTCGGCGTGCAGGGTGACCTCCACGTCCTGCTCGCTGATGTCGGCCCGGCCGGTCTTGTCGCCCGGCCGGAGCGGTTCCCGGACCACGCGTACCTCTTCGTGCGACACGGGCACGGTCCGGGTGACGTTCTCGGTGACGACGTACTTGTGCAGGCGGGCCTTTCCGGCTTCGTACTCCTCGGTGCCGATGTGGAGCTGTTCCTCGGAGCGGATCATCTCGTCCTTGCCACCGAGGTCGGCGGTGGAGCGTTCGGTGCCCGCCCCGGCTCCGACCAGTGGACGGGACGTGCCCGAGGTCTCGGTGTCGCGGTGCCTGCCGGTCCCGGTGCCCGCGCCCGTCGTGCCGGCCGATGTGGTCCGGTCGGTCGTGCGCCCCGTGCCCGCGGCACCCATCGCCCCTGCCCCGGCTGCCGCTCCGGCTCCGGCTCCGGCCGCGCCCATGGTGCCCGTGCCGGTCGTCGTCGGTGCGTCGGCACTCGTGGTGCCGCCGGTCCCGGCACGGTCGGCCATGTTGGCCTTCGCGTTCCGGTTCAGGCCGTAGTGCCGGTAGAGCTCCTCCTCCTCGGAGACGGACAGATGGGCGTCCGCGTCCACCCGGGGGGCTTCCTTGACACGGTCCTTCGGATGCGAGATGTGCAGGTCGGAGCCCACGCGACGGGCTCCGGCGAGGGGCACGAAACTCTCCTTCATACCGAACAGGCCGGTCTTCACCGTGATCCAGTCCGGTCGGCCGGTGTTGTCGTCGACATACACCCGCCCCACGTTGCCGATCTTCTCGCCCTCGGTGTCGTACACGGTCAGGCCGTCGAGCTCTCCGGAATCCGTGAAACCGTCAGCGGCTCCCATAACCGGTTCCTCCTCGCCCGGGCGCGTCCTGTGGGTGGGTCCAGCAGGGGAGGCGCGTCCGGATTCCATCGCGCCTCACCCGGATGGACGCTGCAACCGCCCGGCCGTCGGAGGCCGGGTGCCGCACCCGCCCGACGTCGGTGCAGGCCCCGTGCGATGCCGGTGAGGGACCGCCGCCCCGACTAGGCCAATCGAGTGAACGGGGCCGCGGGGCGCCCCTCGGCCCCGTTCCCGGAAGAGGGCCGCCGGCGCCGTATCGCGTGACACGCCCACCGGGCTCCACGCACCCGTCCGCAACCGCCCCTGAACAGGAGGTTCCCGCCGCCGGGCGAATTTCCGGGAAACCCTTGACACCCGCTGGACGCAGCCGCATCCTTTCGCCAGAAATCGCAACGGCGTTGCGATTTCCGCACCGACAGGCCGGTAGACCGACAGGCAGCAGACAGGCCGACAGATCGACAGGCCGACACCGACAGACAGAACCGGCAGACGGAACGACGTGGACGAAGGAGGCCCGGCCCCATGGCTGAGCACGGCACGGACACCACCAACCCGGCACCGGCCGGACAGCAGGCCCCCGGCGTGCTGCAGACCGTGGACCGGGCTCTGCTCGTGCTGCTCACCTTCACCGAGCAGCGGCCCGAGTGGGGCGTCAGCGAACTGGCCCGGCACCACGGCTGGGACAAGGCGGTCGTCCAGCGCCTGCTCACCACCCTGAGCGCGCGCGGCTTCCTGCTCTGCGACGACAGCAGCCGCCGCTACCGCCCGGGTCCTGCCCTGTCCCGACTGGCCCGAGTCAGCGAGCACAGCGGAGTGCTGTCCTCGATCTCCCGGCCGATACTCGCCCGGCTGCTCCGCGAGACCGGCGAGAGCGTCGTCCTCAACGTCCCGCACGGCGGCAGCTACCGCTGCGAGGCCGCCGTCGACGGCACCGGACCCGTCCGCTACACGGCGATCATCGGCGCGGTCATGCCCGGCCACGCCGGAGCGTCCGGGCACACCCTCTTCGCGTACCACCCCGAACGCGAGATCCGGCAGATGTTCGGCGCCACCGGACTGACGCGCTTCAACGACCGCACCATCACGGACCTGGACGCACTGCTCGCCTGCTACGCACAGGTCCGCGCCGACGGGTACTGCATCAGCCACGGTGAGTACGACGAAGCCGTGACCGCGGTATCCGCCCCCGTCTTCCAGGGAGACGGGGTCCCCGCCTCCCTCACCGTCATCGGCCCCTCCCACCGTGTGGACCGGGCCGCCGAATCCCTCGTGACGCAGGTACGCGCCGGAGCGGCGGAGATCACCGCCGCCCTCGGCGGCTGAGCCCGCACCTCGTACGGACCCGCCCCACCGCGGCCGCTCCGCGCCGCCGGCCTGCCCCGGGCCCCGCCCGCCGGGTGTCCCGCCGGGGCCACCGACCTCCCAGCCCTGCTCACCGAAGGGGGTGCCTCATGGCGCACCACGTCTCCGCGCCGCACCCTGCCCCGCCGCCGCCAGGTCCCGACGAGACCCGTTCGCACCCGAGGGTGATGGAACCCGTCCTGCTGGTCATCCTGGTGGTGCTCTCCGCCGTGGGAGCCGTCATCGGCATCGACCTGGTCTCGAAGCTGGGCATCTCCGCCAACACCTCCGTGGTCGGCGCACTCGTCGCCATGCTGATCGGACGCATTCCGCTCGGCTTCCTGCGCCGGATGCGCTCCGTGCACCGGCAGAACCTCGCCCAGAGCGCCATCTCCGCCGCGACCTTCGCCTCGGCGAACGCTCTGCTGACATCCGTCGCGGTGCCGTACGTCTTCGGCCGCAAGGACCTGGTGTGGCCGATGCTCGCGGGTGCCTTCATCGGCCTCGTCGTGGACGCCTGGGTGCTCTACCGGGCCTTCGGCTCCCGGCTGCTGCCCGCCGACGCCGCCTGGCCGCCCGGAACCGCCGCCGCGGAGACCATCAAGGCCGGCGACCGGGGAGGACGCCGTGCCCTGGTCCTGGCCGGCGGAACCGCGGTCGGACTCGCCGGAACCCTCTTCAGCCTGCCGCTCTCCGCGGCAGGTGTGGCCTTCCTCGGCAATGTGTGGGCGCTGATGATGTTCGGCATCGGCCTGATGCTGCGCCAGTACAGCCCCGACATCCTCCACACCGATCTCGGCGCCGGCTACATCCCGCACGGCGTCATGGTCGGCGCCGGAATCGTGGCACTCGGCCAGGCCGTCCACCTGCTCATGGGCCGGCGCGAACGCAAGCGGAACGAGGCCGCCGCCGAGGCTTCGAGCGTCGCGACCGTCCGGGACACGGACCCGAGCACCGCCTGCACCGTCGACGAGCGTGCCCTGCGCCTCTCCCTGATCCGCGGCTACGCGCTGTTCACCGGGGGCGCCGTCGTCCTCGCCGTCCTCGGCGGACTGATCGGCGACATGAGCCCGCTCGGCATCGTCGGCTGGGTGCTGTTCGCCGCCTTCGCGGCTCTGGTCCACGAACTGATCGTCGGCCTCGCCGCCATGCAGTCCGGCTGGTTCCCGTCCTTCGCCGTCACACTGATCTTCCTCATCCTGGGCCTCGCCATCGGCATCCCGTCCGTGCCGCTCGCCCTGCTCGTCGGGTACGTCTCGGCCACCGGACCCGCCTTCGCCGACATGGGCTACGACCTCAAGGCCGGCTGGCTGCTGCGACGCGAGCACCGCCCCTGGGACCCCTTCGAGCGCGAGGGCCGCCGCCAGCAGTTCCTGGCCGCCCTCATCGGATTCGCCGTCGCCCTGGCCGTCGTCGCCCTCGCCTGGCGCTCCTACTTCGGACAGGGCCTCATCCCGCCCGTCGCCAAGGTGTACGCCGACACCATCAAGAGCGGGCTCAGCGACCCGGACGCGGTACGCACCATGCTGCTCTGGGCCATCCCTGGCGCCGCCATCCAACTGCTGGGCGGCACTCGCCGGCAGATGGGCGTCATGCTCGCCACCGGTCTGCTCATCCTCACCCCGCAGGCCTGCTGGCTGGTCCTCGGCGCCCTCGTCGTCCGGGTCGGCTACCGGAAGCTGCGCGGTCCCGCCGCCGACGAGGAACTCAACCTGGTCGGTGCCGGACTGATCGCGGGCAGCTCGCTCGGCGACTCGGCCCAGATCCTCAAGGCCTGACGGCCGGCCACCCCCTGAACCACATTCCGTACCACCGCACCACTCAGCACCACCCGCTCGGCAAGGAGAACCCCCCCCCGTGGACATGTACAGCAGGCTCGAACCGCGCCCCGAGTACCTCAGCTTCGAACTCGCCCTGGCCGCCCGCAAGCTCGTCGAGGAGGTCATGCTCGTCAAGCGCGGCGAGCACGTCGTCCTCACCGGCGACACCAGCAGCGACCGCCGTGTCATCGAGGCCACCGCCCAGGCCGTCGCCGCCGCCGGCGCCCACCCCGTGGTCGTCTGGTACGAGACGCTGCCCGGCGCCTCGATGGAGCCGCCCAGGCCCGTGGCCGGAGCCATCGCCGACGCCGACGTGTGGATCGAGTTCGCCGTCTCGTACCTGATGCACTCCAACGCCTTCCGCGCCGCCATGGCCAACGGCTGCCGCTACACCAACCTGACCGCGATGGACGTCCAGATGCTGGTCGCCACCGTCGGCCGCCCCGACTTCCAGGGCGTCATACGGCTCGGCAAGGCGCTGGTCGCCCTCCTGGAGGCCGCCGACGAGGTCCGGATCACCTCGGCCAACGGCACCGACCTGGTCGGCCGCAACGGTGACCGGCCGATCAACCTGCGCGGCAAGCCCGCCGAGAAGCCCGGCGAGACCGTGATGCTCTCCGGCCAGATCTCCTGGAACCCCCTCGAAGAGACCCAGGACGGCGTACTCGTCTTCGACGGCGCCCTGTGGCCGCCGGACGAGATCGGTCTGCTGCGCTCCCCGGTCCGCTGCACCGTCGAGAAGGGCGTCGTCACCAAGATCGAGGGCGGCGCCGACGCGGACACCTTCCGCCGCTGGATGGAGTCCTTCGACGACCCGAACATGTTCCGCGTCGCGCACTGGTCGCTCGGCTTCAACCCCGGTGTCCTCGCTCCGACCGGCCGCATCGTCGAGGACGAGCGCGTCTTCGGCTGCGTGGAGCTCGGCATCGGCACCAAGGGCGCGTGGATCGGCGGCGAGCCGTGGGTCGCCGCCGCCCACACCGACGGCAGCGTCCTCGGCCCGTCCATCTACCTGGACGGCGTCGCCATCGAGGAGAACGGGCGATACGTGCACCCCGAGCTCGTCGAGATCTGCCGCGACCTGGGCGTCGCCGGCTACTGACCCGGAAACCCCGCCGGCCGCCCCGCCCGCGACCCCGTGGCCGGGCCCGCGCCACCCCTGGTGCGGGCCCGGCCACCGCCCGTGAAACCGTTCTGCCGCCGCGAGTTGCGCGACGTAAGAGGAGCACCATGTCCACCCCCGCCCCCGCCTCCTACCGCCACGGCGGCCTGGTCTGCACCGATCACACCCTCGACGTACCGCTCGACCACCACGCCCCGGACGGCCCCGCCATCGGCCTGTTCGCCCGCGAGGTCGTCGCCGAGGGCCGCGAGCACGAGGACCTGCCCCGGCTCCTCTGGCTCCAGGGCGGCCCCGGCGGCCGCGCCGAGCGCCCCAACGCCTCCGGCGCCTGGCTGCGCCGCGCCCTCGTCGACCACCGGGTCGTCCTGCTGGACCAGCGCGGCACCGGCCGCTCCACCCCGGCCGACCGGGTCACCCTGGCCCGCTTCGGCACGGATTCCCGCGCCGCAGCCGGTTACCTCGCACACTTCCGTGCCGACTCCATCGTTCGCGACGCGGAACTCCTGCGCCGCCACCTCCAGGGCGACCAGCCGTGGAGCGTCCTCGGACAGAGCTTCGGCGGCTTCACCACCCTCACCTATCTCAGCCTCGCCCCCGAGGGCCTCACCCAGGCCTACATCACCGGCGGGCTGCCGACCCTGACCGGTCACGCCGACGACGTCTACCGTGCCGCCTACGCCCGCACCCTCGCCCACAACGAGCGCTACTTCACGCGCTACCCCGGTGACCAGGCCCTCGCCGACGCCGTCGCCGCACACCTGGACACGCACGACGTCCGCATGCCGACCGGCGAACGCCTCACCGTGCGCCGCTTCCAGACCCTCGGCATCACGTTCGGCACCGCGGCCAAGTTCGACTCGCTCCACTACCTCCTGGAGACGGCGTTCACCGACGGAGCCGACGGCCCGGCTCTCACCGACACCTTCCTGCGGGGCGTCGACGCTGCCGTGTCCTTCGCCGAACGGCCTCTGTACGCCGCGCTCCACGAGCCGATCTACGCCCAGGGCGGCCGCCCCACCGACTGGTCCGCCCACCGGATCCGCCAGGAGTTCCCCGCCTTCGACGCCACAGCCGGTGGCCCTCTCCGGTTCACCGGCGAGATGGTCTACCCCTGGCAGTTCGAGGAGGACCCCGCGCTCGTTCCACTGCGCGGCGCCGCCGAGGCGCTCGCCGCCCGTACTGACTGGTCCGCCCTCTACGACCTGGACCGGCTCGCCGCCAACGAGGTCCCCGTCGTCGCCGCCGTCTACCACGACGACATGTACGTGGACCGGGAGCACGCCCTGACCACCGCCGGCGCCGTACGCGGACTGCGCACCTGGGTCACCGACGCCTACGCCCACGACGGCGTCCGGGCCGACGCCGCCGTACTGGACCGGCTGATCGCCATGGCCCGCGGCGAAGCCTGACCCCTCGCGGCGCCGGACCCGCGGCAACGGGCAGGGCGCCCCCTGGGGAGCCCTGCCCCGGCGCCTATGATCGACGGGTCCGACGCCGACCGCCGTCCAGCCGCACCACCGGGGGTACCCCATCCGTTCCGTACGCATCCGGCTGCCCGAACAGCGCGGTGAGCTGCTGGCCCGGCGCGAGGACGGTCTGGAGCTGCACCATCTCGTGTGGCGGCTCGGGCCCGGGTGGCGGGTGTGCAGCAGCGCCGTGCTCGGCGGCGGCATCGGTCCGCGTCACTGGATCCTCAACGCCCAGGTACCAGGCGGCTATCCGCGCATGGATCCCGACCGGCACCTTGCCGAGATCGCCGCGGCCGAACGGCTCAGCGGTCCCGGCGCCGGACTGATGACGGCCGCCGACGTCACCGCGTACACCGTCGCCGCCGAGGAGGGCGTCACCGCGACCGCCACCTGCGGCCTCGGGGTGCGCGGCTGGGCGGCGGTTCCCGCCGAAGGCACCGAGGGGCCGCCCCGGCCGGGGACGGTCAACATCGTCGTCACGCTTCCCGTTCCCCTGTCCGACGCCGCACTCGTCAACGCCGTCGCCACCGCCACCGAAGCCAAGGTGCAGGCCCTCCTCGACGCCGGACTCGACTGCTCCGGCACGCCCACCGACTCCGTCTGCATTGCCGCCCCTGCCCCGGACGCAACCGGGGGCGAGCCGTTCGCAGGGCCCCGGTCGCGCTGGGGCGCACGACTCGCCAGAGCCGTGCACGCTGCCGTTCTCGACGGCGCGCTCCGGCAATCCTGAGCACACGAAGCGCCGCGATACGGATTCCGCGCGGCCGACGAAGGGAAACGCACTCATGACCGCAGAACCCGAAGCAGCAACGGTGCGGCCGGTCGTCGCCGTGCTCGGCACCGGAATCATGGGTTCGGGGATGGCCCGCAGCCTGCTGCGGGCCGGGCTCGACGTCCGCGTCTGGAACCGCACGCACGCCAGAGCGGTCCCGCTCGCCGCCGACGGCGCCACGGTCGCCGATACCGCGGCCGAAGCCGTGCGCGGGGCGGACGTCGTGCTCACCGTGCTCAACGACAGCACCGCCGTCGCCGCCGCGCTCACCGCGGCGTCCGACGGGGTGCACCGCGGCCAGGTCCTCCTGCAGAGCTCCACCGTCGGGCCGGAGGCCACTGCGGAGCTGGCGCAACGTGCCGTGGACCTCGGCCTCGTCTACCTCGACGCGCCGGTCTCCGGCACCAGGCAGCCCGCGGAGCAGGGCACGCTGACCGTCTTCGTCTCCGGTCCCTCCGCCGCACGCGCGGTGACCGGTCCCGTGCTCGACGCCATCGGTCAGCGCACCGTCTGGGTGGCGGAGGAGCCGGGAGCCGCCTCGCGGCTCAAGCTCGTGGTCAACACCTGGGTGATCAACATGGTGGGCGGCGTCGCGGAATGCCTCAACCTCGCCGAGGGACTGGGCGTGGACCCTCAGTCGTTCCTCGACGTCATGAAGGGCGGGCCGCTCGACTCCGCCTATCTGCACGGCAAGTCCGCCGCGGTCCTGTCCGGGGACCTCACCCCGAGCTTCGCCGTGTCCACGGCCCTCAAGGACACCCGTCTGATTCTCGACGCCGCCGAACGCTCCGGTGTCCGGCTGGACCTGACCGAGGCCTCGGCCGCCCGCTTCGAGCGCGCCGAAGCGGCGGGCCACGGCGACGAGGACATGATCGCCACCTACTACGCAGGCCGGCCCGCCGAGAAGGACGGGGCCTGACCTCTGTCCTCCCGCCGGGGGCCGGAGCGAACTGACGCTCCGGCCCCCGGCCCCTGCCGTACCGTCAGACGACCTGTACCTCGTGCCGGACCACCGCGTCGAACAGGTAGCCCTGCGTGTTGTGGGCGGCGGTCTCCGGCTGAGTGCGGCCCGAGCGGTCCGTCGCCCGTGCCAGCAGAACGGCCGGTCCCCGGTCCTTCGGCAGCCAGTCGGCCGACCAGCGCACCCAGCTCCCGCTCCGGGGCTCGTCGCGCAGCCGTGCACGACGCCACCGCACGCCCCCGTCGGTGCTGACCTCGACCGTACGCACGGGCGCTCCGCCCGACCACGACCGCCCCGTCAGAACCTGGCGCCGGCGGGCCGGGAACGTCGCGTCGGGCGTCAGCTCGAAGGCGCTCTTCAGCGTCTGGCGGGTCAGAGGTGCGCTGCCCTCCGCCGGGTAGCCGGGGCCGAAGAGCCGGTAGAGACCGGTGTTCCACGGGGAGACCAGCGGCTGGGCGCTCACCTCGATGTCGCCGATCCACTTGATGTTCGCGATCCCGATCCAGGACGGCACGATCAGCCGCACCGGATAGCCGTGGTCGGGCGGCAGCGGTTCGCCGTTCATCTCGTACGCGAGCAGGACGTCGTCCAGTGCCTTGGCCACCGGAAGCGGCCTGCGCACATGTCCGAGATTGATTCCGTCGCTGATCACCTCGTCGTCCAGACCGCGCGGCAGCACGTCGACCGCGTGCCGGGCGATGCCCGCGCGGTGCAGCACGTCGACCAGCCGCACCCCGCGCCAGCGGGCCGTGCCGATCGCCCCCAGGGTCCAGGCGGTCCCGCTGACCTGCTGGCCCTGCTGCGTGCTGTAGTAACTGCGGGCGTTGCCCGCGCACTCGACGAACGAGGTACGGGTGACGGAGGGCAGAGCCCGCAGCTCGTCGTACGTGAACTCCACCGCCGGGCCCTTCAGCCCGTCACCCCATATCTTCAGCCGCCAGGTGGACGCGTCGATCCGCGGAGTGACGGTGTGGTTGCGCACGAAGAAGCGGTCGGCCGGTGTGAGCAGCCCGGTGTCGCGCAGCGCCGCGAAGTTCGTCTCCGCGTTGGTACCGCGGACCGTGAACACCTCGGGCGGCAGCGGCTTCACGATGCCCGGGGCGGCGGAAGCGGTCCCGGACGCCGCGTGCGCGGGAGCGGCGAGCCCGGCCAGTGGGCCCGCCACCGAAGCCGCGGCGACCAGCCGGAGCAGGTCACGGCGCTCGATCCCCGCGGAGCGTGCGGCGCCGCGCGACCACTGGCGCAGCCGCATTCCGTCGTAGGCGGCCTCGGACGGCGGAACGGATCTCATGGACATCTCCAGGGGCTGGTGGATGGGGACGGCAAGGATGGATTCAGCGGTCCGGCTCCGGCTCCGGCTCCGGCTTCCGCCGAGCGGCCGGCAGCAACTCCCTCACGAGCGCGCCCACCTGACCCGTCTCGATCAGGAAGCCGTCGTGGCCGTGGGGGGACTCCACGGTCCTGACCCGGTCGGCCCCGGGTAACAGCGCGGCCAGCTCCGCCTGCTGGGCGGGCGGATAGAGCCGGTCGGAGTCGATCGCGGCGACGAGCGCGGGCATGGCGGCCCGGCGCAGCGCCCGAGGCACACCACCACGTCCACGCCCGACATCGTGCCCGTTCATCGCCGCGGTCAGGGTCACATAGCTGCCCGCGTCGAATCGGTGCGTCAATTTGGCCGCGTGATGGTCGAGATACGACTCCACCCGGTACCGTCCGCCGTGCCACGGCTGCTCACCCGGCTGCGGCTCACCGCCGAACCGGGCGGCGAGCTCCGGCTCACTGCGGTAGGTGACATGGGCGATCCTGCGCGCCAGACCGAGGCCGCGATGCGGCCCCTCGCCGGGGGCGGAGTCGTGGTAGTGACCGCCGCGCCACCCCGGGTCGGAGCGGATCGCGGAGATCTGCAGCGATCCCCAGGCGATCTGCTCCGCCGACGCCGCGACGGGCGCGGCCAGCACCAGTAGTGCTCCGGTACGCTCCGGCAGGCCCACCGCCCATTCGAGAGCGCGCATGCCGCCCATCGATCCGCCGATCACCGCCGCCCATCGCCCGATGCCGAGCGCGTCGGCCAGCAGTGCCTCGGCGGCGACCTGGTCACGGACTGTCAGATACGGGAAGTCGCCGCCCCAGTGCGCCCCTTCGGGCCGTCGGGAGGACGGACCGGTGCTGCCCTGGCAGCCGCCGAGCACGTTCGGCGCGACGACGAACCACCGGTCGGTGTCCAGCGCCCGGCCGGGACCGACCAGCGCGTCCCACCAGCCCGCCGTGGGGTGCCCGGGCTCCGCCGCCCCGGCCACATGGCTGTCGCCGGTCAGGGCGTGCAGCACCAGCACGGCGTTGGAGCCGTCGGGTGCCGGGCGGCCCCACGTCTCGTACGCCAGCCGGACACCCGGCAGCATGCCGCCGGACTCCAGGGACAGCGGCCGCGCGGGCCGGAACCAGGAGCGGCGGCCGGGCGGGTCCCCCTCCCGCCGGCCTCCGGTGGCCGGCGGGAGGGGGAGTGCGAGAGAGGGGGCGGTCCGGTTCAGGACGCCGCCTTCGCGGCCCGGAACCCCGCGTCCAGGTCCGCCTTGAGGTCGTCCACGTTCTCCAGCCCCACGGAGAGACGGACCAGCCCGGCGGTGGCCCCGGTGGCGGCCAGCTGCTCCTCGGTCAGCTGGCTGTGCGTGGTCGAAGCCGGATGGATGATCAGGCTCCGTACGTCACCGATGTTGGCGAGGTGGCTGAAGAGCTCGACCGCGTCCACGAACCGCTTTCCCGCCTCCACCCCGTCGCGCAGTTCGAAGGCGAGCACCGCTCCTGCGCCGCGCGGCAGGTAACGGCGCCCCGCCTCGTACCACTTGCTCGACCTGAGGCCCGCGTAGTGGACGGCCGAGACCTCGTCGCGCCCTTCCAGCCATTCGGCCAGCGCCAGGGCGTTCGCGGTGTGCCGTTCCAGTCGCAGGCTCAACGTCTCCACCCCCTGCAACAGCAGGAACGCGGAGTGCGGGGAGAGCGCCGGGCCGAGATCGCGCAGCAGCTGGACCCGCAGTTTGACCGCGAAGGCGCTGGGTCCGAGGTCCGGCCAGTAGCGCAGGCCGTGATAGCTCGGGTCGGGGGAGCTGAAGTCCGGGAACCGTTCGGCGTGCGCCCCGAAGTCGAACGTACCGGCGTCGACCACCACACCGCCGATCGTGGTGCCGTGGCCGCCGAGGAACTTCGTCGCCGAATGGATGACGACGTCGGCGCCGTGCTCGATCGGACGCAGTAGGAACGGGGTGGGCACCGTGTTGTCCACGATCAGGGGTACCCCGGAGGCGTGTGCCGCTTCGGCGACCGCCCGGATGTCGAGGACGTCGCCGCGCGGGTTGCCCAGCGTCTCCGCGAACAGCGCCTTCGTGTTCGGCCGGATCGCCGCCGTCCACGCCTCGATGTCGTCCGGGTCGTCGACGAACGACACCTCGATGCCGAACCGGGGGAGCGTGTGACGCAGCAGGTTGTACGTGCCGCCGTACAGCGAGGTGGACGAGACGATGTGGTCGCCCGCACCGGCCAGCGTCAGCAGGGCAAGGGTCTCGGCCGCCTGCCCGGAGGCGAGCGCCACTGCGGCGACTCCGCCTTCCAGGGCGGCGATCCGCTGCTCCAGCACGTCCTGGGTGGGGTTGTGGATCCGGGTGTAGATATTGCCGGGCTCGGCCAGCGAGAACAGGTCCGCGGCGTGCTGGGTGTCGCGGAAGACGAACGAGGTCGTCTGGTAGATCGGCACCGCGCGGGCACCGGTCGCCACGTCGGGCGCGGCCCCCGAGTGGATCTGCTTGGTCTCGAAGGACCAGGCGGCAGAGGGTTCCTGACGGTCGGTGTCCTCGGGGGTGTGGCCTGCGGTGACGGAGTCGACGGGCTGGCTCATGGTGGTCCTCTGCGGTTCTCGGTACGGAGGGGGACCGGGCAGCGGCCGGGGCGTCGTCGGGATCCGGAGCCGGACCGTCCGGGCCCTCGTGGCCGGCGCGCGGGAATCGTCGTCGCGTCGGCGCCGGGGCGGGTCAGCCGCTCGACGGTGCCGGGGCGCGGCAATGGCCGCGACGACACGCGGCGGACGCGAGGCGTCCCAGATCGACGTGGCGCCGCGAGAAGAGAACCGGAGTCTCGGGCATGCGGGAGAGCGTGTCAGTGGCTCAGGGGGGCGTCAACAGCGCCTCGTGCGGCCGGAGTGCCTGCCGGAAGGGTGGGTGGCCCGGACCGCCCACCGTCCTGTCGCCGCCTCCGGCCCGTCCGACCTGCCCGGATGTGCCGCCGGTGGGGAGCGCGCCGGTCGGCGGGGGCGGGAGGCCGACGGGTCGGCCAGGGGCCGCGGCCCACCGCTGATTTCACCGGGCCGCAATGTTCGGGGTACGGAAACGGCGAGGGGGCTCCCGGCCGCTTCGGCCGGGAGCCCCCTCGCCCCGCTCACTCCTCGACGAACATGCCGTCGCGCAGCTTGTGCAGAATCCGGCTGATCAGCCGGGAGACGTGCATCTGCGAGATGCCGAGCTCCGCGCCGATCTGTGACTGCGTCATCTCCTGGCCGAACCGCATGTCGATGATGCGTCGTTCACGCTCGTCCAGGTCGCCGAGCAACGGAGCCAGCGTGTGCAGGTTCTCCACGGTCTCCATGGCGGGATCCGGGCTGCCCAGCACATCGGCGAACGTGCGCCCTGCCGCGCTGTGCTGTCCCGCGTCGGCCGGAGCGGCCGGCATGTCCAGCGATCCCGCTGTGTAGCCGTTGGCCGCCACGATGCCCTCGGTGACCTCGCCCTCGCTCAGCCCCAGTTGCTCGGCGAGCTCGGGGACGGTGGGGTCCCGGTCGAGCTCGGTGGCCAGAACCTCCTTGGTCTTGGCGATGTCGACGCGCAACTCCTGGAGCCGACGCGGGACATGGACCGACCAGCTGGTGTCACGGAAGAACCGTTTGATCTCCCCGGTGATGTACGGGACCGCGAAGGAGGTGAACTCGACCTCGCGGGACAGGTCGAACCGGTCGATGGCCTTGATCAGCCCGATGGTGCCGACCTGGACGATGTCCTCCATGTCGCCGCTGCCCCGGTTCCTGAACCGGCCGGCGGCGAACCGGACGAGGGAGAGGTTCATCTCGATTAGTGTGTTGCGTGCGTACTGATGGGCGTGCGTGCCCTCTTCCAGGACCTGGAGCCGGTCGAAGAACACCCGGGACAGTTCCCGCGCGTCGGTGGGTGCGACCTTGCCCGCGTCCTCGATCCACGGCAGCTCGCCGAGGTCCGCGGGCGCCGATGAGGAGCCCGTGGCCGGCAGTGCGGAGCCCGCGGGCTCCTCGTGTTCGGCGACAGCGGCCGGGGCCGCGCCGCTGTCGGCCGGTGCCGACCGTGCACTCTCCGCTCGCTCCGCATGGGCAGTCCGCGCGGTGTGCGCCGTCATCTCGTCACGCTCCCCTGGTGGTAGGCCATGAGGTCTAGGCGTCTGCCCCGTCGTAAGGCTCCCATGCACACAAACGGAAGTTGATCAGGTCACAGTGCCTCAATGGCCGGGATGCGACGTGATTCGACGTCATATCCCGGTTGAATCGGGCGTACTGATACGAAGAACCGCCCCACCGGTACGGGGGAGCCCGGTGGGGCGGTCGTCACCAGGGTGCCACAGACACGGGCGCCAGGGGGGTCGGGCGGCGCATATCCGGCGGTAGTTGAGTCAAAATCGACGGTGCTCCGAGCAGGGCCCGGCGGCGACGGCTCAGTCGCGCGGGTATCCGACGACCGTGTGCGTGACCGCGGGCGAGTCCTCGGTGGTGTAGTAGTGGCTGCACTGCGCCGAGAACCGGGCGGTGTCCCCCGCCTCCAGGAGGTACGGGACGTCGTTCACGACGAGTGTCACCTGACCGGACATCACGAGCACGTACTCCACCGAGTCCGTGCCGTGCGAGCTGACCTGGCTCTGGGCGTGCGGGTGCAGCCTGGTCCGGTAGATCTCCATGCGGGCCTGCTCATGGCCGGAGTACAGCAGGTTCACCGAGGTCTCGTCCTCGGGTTCGTCCAGCGAGGCGGCGCGGATGATCTCCGGCTCCAGCAGCGGCTGGCGCAGCAGATCCGTGCAGTTGGTACCCAGCACGTCGGCGATCCGGACCAGCACGTCGACGGTCGGATTGGCTTCGGCCCGCTCTATCTGGGACAGCAGCCCCTTGCTGACGCCGGTCGCCGCCGACAGCTCGCGCAGGCTCCAACCGCGGGCGAGCCGACGGCGGTTGAGGTTCCCGGCCAGGGACACCCGCACACCGAGGGCGCCGGACTCCTGGGCCTGCGGCGGGCGCGCGGTCGCGGGCGCCCCGGCGGCGGCGGCCGGTTCGGACACCGTTCCTCCTCGCTCTCGGTGGTACGCGCAGGTCAGCGGCACACTCTACCCGCGTGGGCGCGGCCCCGTCAGGGGGTGCGGCCGATGTCCGCGGCGCCGGGCAGGGCGTCGAGCATGCGCCGGGTCCACGGGTGCTGCGGCGCGTCCAGGACCTCGGCGGCCACGCCCCGTTCGACGATCCGTCCCCGGTGCATCACGGCCACCAGATCGGCGATCTGCCTCACCACGCCCAGGTCGTGGGTGATGAACAGCACCGCGAAGCCCTCGGTGCGCTGGAGCGTGACGAGCAGGTTGAGCAGCTGGGCCTGGACCGACACATCGAGCGCCGCCACCGCCTCGTCACAGATCAGCAGCCGGGGCCGGGCGGCCAGCGCCCGAGCCAGGGCCACCCGTTGACGCTCACCGCCTGAGAGCGCGGCCGGACGGCGTGAGGCGTACGAGCCGGGCAGCCCGACCTGCGCGAGCAGGGCGTCCACCCCGGACGCGTCACCCCGTCCCCGGCCACCCGCAGCGGCGGCCAGGGCCTCGCGCAGTGTCGCGCCCACGGTGCGGAGCGGGTTGAGCGAGGAGTACGGATCCTGGAAAACGATCTGCACCTGCTCCGCCAGACGCCGCCGGTCCGCCGTTGTGGGGCGGCGCCCCGCAGGCAGCGGGATCCCGCCCACGGACACGGTGCCGCCGTCGAACGTCTCCAGGCCGACCGCGATCCTGGCAAGCGTCGTCTTGCCCGAGCCCGACTCACCGACCAGGGCGACGACCGTGTTCCGCGGAACCGTCAGACTCACGTCGAGCAGGGCGGCGTGGTCCCCGGCCGACGAGCGGAACGTGCGGTCGACGGACGTGGCCACGAGCGCCGCGTCCCGGTCGGGCCGCTCGTCGGCGCTCTCGCCGGGCGCCGTCGCGGGTTCGGCGGTCCTGCGCGCCGCCGGTGCCACGAGCGCGCCGCCGATCTCGGCGATCCGCACACACGCGGACAGCCGGCCCGCACCGTCCGCCGGTGCCCCGGCCTTCTCCGGTGGCAGCAGCAGGACCGGTTCGCTGCGGCACACCTGAGCCGCGTGGGCGCAGCGATCGGCGAACGGGCAGCCCGGCCCCCGGGAGCCCGGCGCGGGCACGGAGCCGGGAATGGCCGGAAGTTCCGCGAACCGCTCGCGCACGGACGGCTCGGAGGCCAGCAGACCAGCGGTGTACGGATGCAGCGGGCCGGACTCAAGCTCCTGCGAGTTGCCGTGCTCCAGCACCTGGCCCGCGTACAGCACGTACACCCGGTCGCAGGCGGAGAACGCGACCCGCAGATCGTGCGTGATGAGGACCAGCCCCATCTGCCGGCTCTGCTGCAGGCCGCGCAGCAGCTCCAGCACGGCGTGCTGGTTGGCGGCGTCCAGGGCGGTCGTCGGTTCGTCCGCGATCAGCAGCTCGGGGTCGCCCGCGAGCGCCGCCGCCGCTGCCACACGCTGTCGCATCCCTCCCGACAACTCGTGCGGATAGCGGTCGGCGACATCGGGGCCGAGCCCGACCTCGGCGAGCCGCCGCTCCACTTCCTTGCGCCGGGCCGCCTTCGCCGCACGCCGGCCCTGTCCGCCGTCGAGGTCGCGGAGACCGTCCGCGATCTGGCGCCCGCAGGTGAGCTGCGGGTGCAGCATGGTGAACGGGTCCTGCATCAGCAGCGTGACGCTCCGGCCGCGCAGCGCGTGGCGGTCGCGCGGCGAAAGGGTGAGGACCTCCCGGCCGTCGATGCGTACGGAGCCTCCCGTCACTCCGGTCCCGGACGGCAGCAGCCCCGCCACCGCTCGCATGGCCAGGGACTTGCCGCTGCCGGACTCGCCGACGATGCCGATGCACTCGCCCCGGCCGACCTCCAGCGAGATGCCGTCCAGGATCGGGACCGGGCCGGCCGGCCCGGCGGTCGCCGCCACCCGCAGACCCTCGACGGCGAGCAGCGGCCGGGCGGCCGGTTCGGCAGGGGTGGTGCGGCTGGCCGCCGTCGCCTGCGCTGTCATCAGGACCTCCCACGGTCGGAGAACGCCTCGAACAGCCGGTCGCCGAGGAGGTTGAGGGCCACGGCCGCCGCGACGATGAGCACGGCCGGCGCGAGGGCGGCGGACGGGTTGTCGTACAGCAGGGTGCGGTTCTCGGAGAGCATCCGGCCCCAGTCCGGGGCGCCCGGCGGCACACCGAGCCCGAGGAAGGACAGAGAGCTCAGTGCGACGATCGCCCCGGCGAAGTTCAGCAGAGTGTTGGCCACCACGACGGGCAGCACATTGGGCCAGATGTGCCGGGTCATCACCGTGAAGCGGGAGAGTCCCAGGGTCTCCGCCGCCTCGACGTACGCGCGGTGCCGCTGCTCCAGCACGGCGGACCGGACCAGCCGGATGTCGGCGGGCGACGTCAGTACGACGAGCACGCCGACAGCCAGCGCGTATCCGCCACCGCCGATGCCGGCGACGACGATCGTCACGAGGAGGGCGGGCAGCGCCAGCAGCAGGTCGGCCCAGCGCCGCACGACGGTGTCGATCCAGCCGCCCCGGTATCCGGCGAGGAGACCGAGAACATTGCCGATGATCATCGACCCGATCGCGACCAGGGCCGCACCGACCAGCGTGCTCCGGGCACCGGCGACCACCATCCGGGCGATGTCGCGGCCGAGTTCGTCGGTGCCGAGCAGATGCCCGCCGCCCGGCATGGCGGCGCCGGTCGTGAGATCCTGCGCGTCCCAGCCCGGCAGGACCAGCTGGCCGACGGCCGCTGCCAGGGCGAGCAGCACCAGCAGAACCGTGCAGCAGACGGTGAGCGGGGAGAACCTGCGGGCGGTTCGGGTCTTCATGCGTTCTCCTCCTCACGGACGCCGGACGGCGCAACCGCAGCGGACTCCTTCGCCAGGGCCGGTGTCCTTGCCGCTGGTGCGGTCCGCAGCTGCGGATCCAGCAGCGGTTGTACGAGATCGGTGACGAGGTTCGCCAGGCAGACCAGGGCGGCTATGAGCAGCGCCTCGGCCTGCACGACGGGCACGTCCCGGAAGGTGACCGAGTCGACGAGGAGGGAGCCCAGCCCGGGCAGCGCGAAGACCTGCTCCACCATGACCGTTCCCGCCAGGAGGTAGGCGAGGATCAGCCCGATGCCGGTGAGGACGGGGACGACGGTGCCGCGCAGCACGTACCGCAGCAGGATGTCCCGCTCCGGCACGCCCCGGGCGCGGGCGAACGTGACGTGTTCCCGGTCCAGTTCCCGGATCACCGCCGCCCGGGTCAGTTTCAGCAGTACGGCGGTGACGGCCAGTCCGAGGGCCAGGGCCGGAAGCACCAGATGCATCAGCCGGTCGGTGCCCCGGCCCTCGCCGGGTCCGTAAGCGGGGAACCAGCCGAGCATCAGCGAGAACACGTAGATGAGCACCAGCCCGCCCGCGAACGCGGGGGTGGACAGCGCCACCACGCCGAGGCTCTGCACCGCGCGGTCGGCGGCGCGCCGGTTGCGCAGGCCCGCCAGGACGCCCAGCGGCACCCCGAGGAGCAGCGCCACGGCGAAGCCCAGTCCGACCAGCTGCCCGGTGAGCGCCAGCCGGTCGCCGAGCGCGGCGGCGACGCTCTCGCCGGTGCGGATCGACGTACCGAGATCGAGCCGGACCGCGTCGCTCAGCCAGTACCAGTACTGCACGGCCATCGGGCTGTCGAGGTGGTAGCGGGCCCGGACGGCGGCCAGCGCCTCGGGGGTGGCGCTGCGCGGGCCCAGCAGCGTCTGGGCCTGGTCGCCGGGTGCGGCCTGGAGCAGGGCGAAGACGGCGACGGACAGGACGACGAGCAGTCCCAGCGTGCCGCCGAGGCGGCGCACCACGAGTCCGGCGGGGAGCGCGGCGCGCAGTCGCGACCGGGTGGTGACCGTCATCGCTCTCCTCCGGCCGGGCCGGCGGAGACCGCGGGGAGGGTGGCAGGACCGGACGGTTCCAGGGGGGTGTCACCGTCCGGTCCTGCCGTGGAAGCCGTGCCGGGGATCGGCTCGGGGGAAGCGTCCCCCGGCACGGCGGTCTGGTGGGCGGCCGCGGGATGCGGCGCCAGGTGGGTGGCGAGCCACTGTTCGACCCGGTCCGCGGCATCGAGGAGATGGCCGCCGTCGGTGAACTCGTGGCCCTCGCCGGGGTACACGTACAGCTCGACGGGCGCGCGGCCCGTCCGCAGCAGTGAGCGGTACAGCTCGTGGGCCTGGCCGACCGGCGTGACCCGGTCCGCCGACCCGTGCACGATGAGCGTCGGTGTGCCGCTGCCGCCGCGGGTGAAGACCGGCGAACGCCGGATCAACTCCTGCGGGGCGTCCGGGTCCCCGATCGCGTACGTCCGGTCGTAGCCGCCGCCGATGTTGCTGGTGTGCGTGAAGCTGAGCCAGTCGGTCGGGGCGGACACGACGACCGCGGCCCGGAACACATCGGTGCGCGCCGCGGCCTGTGCCGCGAGGAACCCGCCGTAGCTGTGGCCCAGGACGGCGGTGCGGTCCGGGTCGGCGAGCCCGGCGTCGACCAGGTGGCGCACGCCGGACAGCACGTCGTCCAGGTCGGCGCCGCCGATGTCGCCGACCACGGCACGGGCGTGTTCGAGCCCTCGGCCGCTGCTGCCGCGGGGGTTGGGCAGCAGTACCAGGTATCCGGCGGCGGCCAGGGCGGGCGCGAGTCCCAGTACGTCGCCCGGCGCGTATCCGGCGGACCAGAGCCAGGCGGGGCCACCGTGCACGAGGACGGCGAGGGGGCGGGGCCCGGTGTTCTCGCCGTCCTCGCCGGCGGAGAGGACGAGCCCCTGCACGGTACGGCCGTCGGGTGCGGACCAGAGAGTCTGTTCGGTACGGACACCCGCGAGCTCGGGGGCCGCCGGTGTGTTGAGCGCGGTGACCGGCGTCCAGTCCCAGGCGCCCGGTCCTTCGGTGCGGGCGACGACGGCCTCGGGGGGACGGCCCGGTGCGTCGAGCACGGTCGCGGCCAGCAGCCCGTCGCCGCTGAGCGACAGCTCGGGCTGGTAGCCGGCCCCGCCGAGGGTCGCCGGCCCCGACCAGCGGGTGCGCTCGGGGTGCCCGGTGTGTCCGACGCGGGAGCCCGTGCCGTCCCAGCCCGCGAACCACAGGGTGCCTGGCGCGGAGTCGTCGAACCGCAGCCAGGTCGCGTCCTCGACGCCGGGCACCACGGAGGTGTCTCCCGTCGTCAGATCGGCCAGGACCGGGCGTCCGGCGACGATGGAGATGCCTTCGCAGACCGCCGCGGACCGGCCGTCCGCGGCGAGCGCGGGGGCGCCCAGCTGCCCCTGGGGCGTGTGGACGGTCCTGGCGGTACGGGCGTCGAGATCGAGGGCGGCGAACCGGGCGCCGTAGTACCCGGCAGGCAGTGTGTCCTCGCAGACCGTCGCGACCGCGGTCGCCCCGCCGCGCCAGGCGACGTTCCACACCGTGAGGCCCGCGGGTCCCACCTCCCGCACGGATCCGTCGGCGAGGCCGACGAGGTGCAGCGAGCGGCGGCCGGTTCCCGGGGCGAAGCGTTCCGGTGCCGGTACGGATCCCAGCCGCACCGGCAGTCCGAGGTGCATGCCGTCACGCTCTGCGCCGTCCGCCGCGCACAGCACCAGCGCCTGGCTTCCGTCGTCGGAGACCAGCAGTTCCTCCACCGCACCGGGTGCCTCCGCGACGGTGCGTACGGTGCCGGAGACCGTGTCCAGCGCCACGATCCGCACCTCTGCCCCGGCCGGGCCCGCGCTCTCGGCGACGTGCAGCAGGGTCCGGGAGTCCGGCAGCCAGCGCGGGCTGTGCCGGTCCGTGGGGGCGTCCTGACCGGCCGGGGCGCGGAGCACGGGCGGCTGGGTGCCGGTGCTCCCGCCGGACAGCTCGGCGGGTACCGGGGCGAGGACCAGCTCGGCCTGCTCGGGACCGGCGGCCGCCACGGCGACCGCGCGGCCGTCCGGGCTGATCCGGGCCTCTACCGGGTGGACCAGGCGCAGCATCGCCTCGCGGACGCGCCGCACGACGGTCGCAGCGGTACTGGGCATGGTTGTCCGTTCCTTGGAGGTGGAGGTGGAGGTGGAGGAAAGGTGGCGGTGGGAGGGTCAGGCAGACTTGCGGATACGGGTCGCCCACGGTCCGATGAACGCGAACGGCCCCTGGTCCAGCAGCACGAACTCCTTGGAGAACGCGGACGCGGTCTGCGCCCACCACAGGGGGAGGTACGGCAGGTCGTTGCCGGCCGTCTGCACGGCCTTCATCAGTTCCCGGGCGCGGACATCCTTGTCCGTGGCGGACTTCGCCGTGTCCAGCGCGGTGTTGACCGTGCTGTTGTCGTAGTGCGCGATGTCCGTCGCGGTGGCCGCCGCGTTGAGGTACGGGTCGGCCAGTTCGGCAGGGTCGCCGGTGACGGGGAAGTACCACAGGAACTGCAGCGGCTGCTTGCCGGAGCCGAGCTCCGCCACCCACTGCTCCAGGGTGATCTCCTTGACGTTCAGTGTGATGCCGATCTTCTTGAGCGAAGAGGCGAGCGCGAGCGCCGCCTTGCCCAGCTGAGGACCGCTGTTGGGGTAGTGCAGTTCGGTCGTGAAGCCGTCCTTCGCCGAGGACTTGGCCAGCTCGGCCCGCGCGGCGTCCAGGTCGAAGGGCAGGGCGGGGATGGCGTCGTAGCCCGAGCGGACCTCGTCCGCCGGCATCAGATCGCCCCACATCTCGCGGGAGGGCAGCGCGTCTGCGACCTCGGCCCGGCCGTGCAGGATGCCCTTCACCATGCCCTCGCGGTCGGCCGCGTGGGCGACGGCGCGGCGGACGTGTACGTCGTCGAACGGCGCCTTGGCGGTGTCGAAGGCCAGCGACACCACGGAGCGGTCGCCGGTGTAGGTGACGCGTGCGCTGGACTCCCAGCCACGGGCCTCGTCCGGTGCGAGGCTCAGGGCGCCGTCCACCGCACCCGACTTCATCGCGACCAGCCGCGTACCCGCGTCGGGGACGAAGGAGAGCTTCAGCTTCCGGACGGCGGGCTTCTCGCCCCACCAGGCGTCGTTGCGTTCCAGCAGTACGTGGTCGTCGGCGGCGAACTCGGTGATCCGGTACGGGCCGGTGCCGAGCAGCAGCGTCTTCGCCGTACCGATTTTGCCCTTGTTCCGGGTGAGGAAGGCACGACTGCTGACGAGGAGTCCGCCGGCGGTCGTCGTCCAGGCGAACATGGCGTCCGGTGCCTTCAGCCGGATGGTGACTTCATGGTCGCCGGTGGACTTCACCGACTCGACGCCCGCGTACGCGTAACCCAGGGCGGAGCCGTTCTTCGGGTCCCGGATCGCGTCGATGGACGCCACCACGTCGTCCGCCGTGAACGGGGTGCCGTCGGTGAACGTGACACCGCGGCGCAGTGTGTACACATACGTCCTGGCGTCGGGCTGCTTCCAGGACGACGCCAGCCCGGGCCCCAGCTTCCCGGACGGATCGACCGCGAGCAGGGACTCCTGGGCCAGCACCGCGACCAGGTAGTTGAGGACGCCGGACTCCCGGCCCACGTCGAGGCTGGAGAGGGAGGAGGGCAGGGCGAGGGTGAGCGTGCTGATCGGCACGTCCGCGCCCTGCGCACCGGTCCCCGAGCCCGCCGCGCTGTCACCGGCGTCCTTCGCGGGAGGAGGCGCACACGCGGCGAGCACACCGGACGCGGCGAGGACGCCCATACCGGCGCCGGCGAGGCGTAGCAGTCGGCGTCGGCTGAGGTTGCCACCCGGTTCCGAGTTCATCGGGAACCACCCATCTCACTTTGTCCACTGTTACTGCCCAACTGGGCGTGGACAGTAGCCGAATGGCTTTGGGGGCGTCAAAGGGTCCCTAATGAGCGTCCAAGGGGTGGACATTCGGCTGGTATTAATGCCGATAAATAGGGCGAATGACGCACCTCGTTCTCGATGGGCGGATGGGCGGATGGGCGGTGGAGCGGAGGGGTCGGTCGGGCCGGTCGGGCGGTTGTCCGGGCAGGACCGGGCACGGGCCGGGCGCCGGTGTCCCGGACAGTGCCGAAATCCACGTGCGTACGGCCGGTGGTGCTGTCACGCTGCGCCCGTGAACCGTGATCAGCTCTCCGCCATTGCACATGCCGGCCATCCGATCAAGGCACCGCTCGACGACGACTCGGTGAGACAGCTCCTGGACCACGCCGTCCCGCACGGCGACGCGAGGGCGCTCGATCTGGGCTGCGGGGGAGGGGAATGGCTGCTGCGCGCCCTGGCCGGTCACCAGGGACTGCGGGCCGAGGGTGTCGACATCTCCCAAGGCGCCCTGCGGCAGGCTGCCGAGGCGGCGGACCGCCTCGGTGTGCGCGAGCGCCTCGTACTGTACGAGCGGGACGGGGCCGAGTTCTCCTCCGCGCAGCCGTTCGACCTCGTCCTCAGCGTCGGGGCCGCGCACGTGTTCGGCGGCCTGCTGCCGACGCTGGCGGCGGCCCGCAAGCACCTGGCACCGGGCGGCCGCGTGCTGATCGGGGACGGCTTCTGGGAACGCGAGCCGTCACCGGAGGCCGTCGCGACGCTCGGGGACTTCGCCGACCTGGCGACCACCCTGGACCGGGTCGCCGCCGACGGATGGACGCCCGTGCACGGACACATCAGCTCGAGAGGCGAACTGGACGCCTACGAGTGGGCCTGCTGGGGCTCGCTGGCCGCCTGGGCCCTGGACCATTCGGCCGACCCGGACAGCGCGGAGGTGCTCGAAACCGCGGCGACCCGCCGCACCGAGTGGCTGCGCGGCTACCGCGAGAGCTGGGGCTTCGTGACCCTGGTGCTGCGCCGGACACCCGGCTGACCTCCGACGGGGTCTCCGGGGCACCCGGCCGTCGCCGCTGCGTTGCGGGCCGGTGAACGCTCCCGTCCGCGGGGAATACGTGTGCCGCGACCGGACTTCCTCCTGCTGGGGCAACCGGCACGGGTGCCCGTGCCATGAACGGAGAGAGCCGATGTCCAAGGCGTACGTGTTCACCCGCAACGGCGGGCCGGAGGTGGAGGCCCTCGTCGACCGGGACAGGCCGGTGCCCGGCCCCGGGGAACTCCTCGTCGCCGTCCGGGCGGCCGGGGTCAACCCGGTGGACTGGAAACTGCGCACGGGGTACAGCAGGCCCGGCAGTGAGCCGCAGCCGTTTCCCACCGCCTTCGGCAGCGAGGCCGCGGGCGTCGTCGAGGCGGTCGGCCCGGGAGCGGAGGGCTTCGCGGTCGGGGACGAGGTCTTTGGAAACCCGGTGGCCGGGGGGTACGCCGAGCACACCCTGCTGCCCGTCACCGTGACCGCCCACAAGCCGGCCGGGCTCTCGTTCACCGACGCGGCCGTGCTGCCGGTCGCGGCGGCCACCGCGTACGACGGAGTGCACCAGCTCGGCCTCGCCCCGGGTGCCACGCTCCTGGTCACCGGAGCCGGGGGCGGTGTGGGAACCGCCGCCGTCCAGATCGCACGGCACGCGGGCGTTCATGTCATCGGTGCGGCAAGCGCGGCCAAGAAGGACTTCGTCGAGTCGCTCGGCGCGGTGCACGTCGCATCCGGGGCCGGACTCGCCGACCGGGTGCGGGCGGCGGCGCCCGACGGGATCGACGCGGTCTTCGACCTGGTGGGCGGCGACACGCTGCGCGAGGCGGCCACGCTGCTCGCCGACCCCGCCGCGCTGGTCAGCGCCGGCGGCAAGCAGCTCGCGGCCGAGCTCGGCGGGGCGCCCGTCGAACGGGCCCGCACCGCAGCGGTGCTCGACGCCGTGGCGGACCTCGTCGTCGAGGGCGTCCTGCGCACGTACGTCACCCGGACCGTCCCGCTCGCCGGGGCGGGCGAGGCGCTGCGCGCGGTGGAGGACGGCCACGCCCTCGGGAAGTCCGTGATCGAGGTGACGGCATGAGCGGCCCCGGAATCCCCACCGACGGTGTGCACCCCCTCGACGACCCGGTGGGTGCCGCGCTGAGGGGGCCGCACGCCCACCTCGCCGAGCGCCGCGGCCGCATCCTGCGCTATCCGCCGGAGGTCACTCCCTGGGTCGCCCTGCCGGACAGGCCTGAGGCCGCTGACTGGGCCGATGCCGCCGCGCTCGCCGGACCCGGTGGCGCCGTCACGATCACCGCCTTCCGCGAGCCGCCGCCGGACGACTGGGAGGTCGTCTTCCACGCCGAGGGCGTGCAGCTCGTCGACGTGGGGGTCGATGCGGCCCCGTATCCGGAGGCCGTCCGGCTCGGCCCCGCCGATGTGCCGGAGATGCTGGACCTGGTCGCACGCACCCGGCCCGGCCCCTTCGAGGCACGCACGGTCGAGCTCGGCACCTACCTCGGTGTACGGCGTGACGGGGTGCTCGTCGCCATGGCCGGCGAGCGCATGCACCCACCCGGCTGGAGCGAGATCAGCGCGGTCTGCACGGACGAGTCGGTCCGGGGGCAGGGGCTCGCGGGTGGGCTGGTGCGCGCCGTCGCCCACGAGATCCGGGAACGCGGCGAGACTCCGTTCCTGCACGCGGCCGCCTCCAACACCAACGCCGTCCGGCTCTATGAATCACTGGGCTTCGCGCTCCGCCGCCGTACGCCGTTCCTCTCGGCGATCATTCCTGAGGACCCGCCGATACGGGTGCCCGGCACCGTGCGGGGCGACGTCCGTGAGGCAGCCACCCGCTGACCGCGGGGCCCGGGACTCCGGGCCGGCGCCGACCTGGCCGGGGGAGGTCCCGGGCCGGCGCCTCCGGCCCGGACGGCGGGCCCGAGCCACCTGCCGGCGCTGTTTCCGGGACCTTCGGCGCGGTGTGTGAGGCCGTAAGCCTCGTGTGCCGCCTGCCGCGACTCGGGTGCACTGGTACGGAACGCCGGCGTCGGGCCGGCAGGCCCCGGGAGGAGACGGCTGTGACGATCGGGCTCCAGCACCTGTCGACGACGCGTGGAGCAACGCTCACGGGTACGGAGGCGGGCGAGGCGGCCGTCAGGGCGCCCAGAGTTGGAAACCGGGCGCTGTTCGGCGGTCTGGCTCTGCTGACCGCGATGATCGTCCTCCTCGACATGGGGTCCGGCGACGAACTGCGCATCGTGCCGCTGCTCGTCGTCGTGCCCGCACTCGTCTCGGTCTTCGCGACGATCCGGCAGACCGTGGGTGTGGCCTCCTGGATCATGGTGGTGGCCGTCACCTCGCGGCTGGTGACCGGTGGGACGTTCTGGGACATCACCAGCAGCGTCGTCTTCACGGTGCTCGCCTGTTTCCTCGGCGTCGGCGCGTGCGCGCTGCGTATCCGCCATGCCACCGAGATTGCGCGGCTGCGCTCCGCCGCCGTCGCGCTCCAGCGTCAGATCCTGCGCCCGCTGCCCATCGTGACCGACCAGGTCGTCGCCGACGGCACCTACGCGCCGATCGAGGAGGACCGCCTGGTCGGCGGTGACATCTACGAGGTCGTCCAGTCGCCCTACGGAACCCGGGTGATCATCGGTGACGTCCAGGGCAAGGGCCTCCCCGCGATCGGAGCGGGCTTCGCCGTCCTCGGTGCGTTCCGTGAGGCCGCCATCCGTGAGCCCTCCCTGACCGGGGTCGTCGACGCACTGGAGGACGCGGTGGCCCGGCACAACGCCTTCTCCGCCCAGACCGGTGAGATCGAGCGCTTCGTCACCGCGCTGGTGCTCGGCTTCGACGGCGACGGGCGTGTCCAGGCCGTCAACTGCGGCCATCTCGCACCCCACCTGCTGCACGAGAACGTGGCCCGCCCCGTCCCGCTGCGCCGTACGTCGGTTCCGCTGGGCCTGGCGGAGCTCAGCAGCGAGGCGCGTGTCACCGAACGGCTGGACTTCCCTGCCGGAGCGACGCTGCTGATGTTCACCGACGGAGTGACCGAGGCCCGTGACGCCGCCGGAACCTTCTATCCGCTGGACACGCGGCTGGGCCGCTTGGCGCAGCTGGCCCCCCGGGAGCTGCTCGACGCACTCCATCGCGACCTGGAGGAGTTCTCCGGCGGTGTGCGACGCGACGACATCGCCGTGCTCGCCGTGCGGCGGACACCGTCGGGCGCCTCCTGCGGGCCCACACCGGCGGGCCATGGCGCGAAGCGGGCCGCGGAGGCGTTCAGCGGGCGGTAGCGGCCATGCCCCTCACCGCAGGCGTACCCTGCGCCACCCGCGCCGCGGCGGACCACGTATGTCCCAGCGAGACTTTTGTCGCGCCGGGACATTTTTGGGTGTACGGTGCAGTTATGAACCGGGAACGGAAGACCCCGGAGAGGCGGAGCCGCAAGGCGCGCCGCACCCGGGACACACTGGCCGAGGCCGCGTTCGAGCTCGTGCTCGACCGGGGTCTGAGGGACGTGACGGTCGAGGAGATCGCGGAACGCGCGGACGTCGACCGGCGCACGTTCAGCCGGTACTTCACAAGCAAGGAAGCCGCCGTCCTGGACTCGGTCCGGGGTGACGGCGACCGGATCAACGACGCCCTGCGGGCCCGCCCCGCCGGCGAACCCCCGCTCACCGCGTACCGCCGGGCCGTTCTGGACTGGCTGGCGGACCCCGGGGCGGAGGCCTGGCACCGCCGCCCGAGGATCTTCGAACTGCTGGTCCTCGCCGAGCAGGAACCGACCCTCTACGCGGCGTTCCACCACATCCGTGTGGACGCCCAGGAGGACTCGGTCGCCATCGTCGCCGAACGGCTCGGCACCGACCCGCGGCAGGACATCCGCCCCGCCGTCACGGTCGCCGCCGGAGCCGGCGCGCTCCTCGTCGCCCAGGCCGCCTGGGTGCGCGGAGGCTGCCCCGACGAGTTGCCCCGACTCGTCGAGCAGGCATTCGACGCCCTTGCGGGGGAGCTGCTCGCGCAGCCTCCCGCCGGATCGGCGTCACACAGCACCACGGAAGGAAACGGAACATCATGAGCACCACCCCCACCCCCGCCGACCAGGAATTCGCCGGCCGCACCGCCCTCGTCACCGGAGGGGCCTCCGGCATCGGCCTCGCCCTCGCACACCGGCTGGCCGCCGCAGGCGCGTCCGTCGTCGTGGCCGACTACGACGATGAGAGTGCCCGCAAGGCGGTCGCCGCACTGGAGAGCAGCGGCGCCAAGGCCGCGGCGGTGGTCATGGACGTCACCGACCCGGCCTCCGTGGAAGCCGGCGTGCGCTTCGCCGTCGACACCTTCGGCGCACTGCACCTCGCTGTGAACAACGCCGGCATCGGCGGCCCGAGCAGCCCGACCGGCGACTACGCCGTCGAGGACTGGAACCGGGTCGTCGCCACCAATCTGAGCGGCGTCTTCTACTCGATGCGCTACGAGCTTCCGGCCATCGTCGCCGCGGGCGGCGGCGCCATCGTCAACATGTCGTCGATCCTCGGCACCAACGGCTTCGCCGGCTCGCCCGCGTACGTCGCGGCCAAGCACGGTGTCGTCGGCCTCACCAAGACGGCCGCCCTCGAATACGCCGCGCAGAACGTCCGCGTCAACGCCGTCGGCCCCGGCTTCATCGACACCCCGCTGCTGCGCAACACCGAGGGCCCCGCCCGCGACCACCTGATCTCGCTGCACCCGGCGGGACGGCTCGGCACGGCGGAGGAAGTGGCGGAACTCGCCGCCTTCCTGCTGTCCGACCGCGCGTCCTTCATCCACGGCAGCTACCACCTGGTGGACGGTGGGTACTCCGCCTCCTGACAGGCGGACGGGGGCAGGGGGGCGAGAAGAAGAGGGACAGAGGTCAAGGAGGACCCCATGAAGGCTGTTCAGTACCGCGAAGTCGGCGCCGCACCCGAGGTCGTCACCGTTCCCGACCCGGAGCCCGGCCCCGGACAGGTGCTGCTGAAGGTCACCGCGGCAGGCGTCTGCCACTCGGACATCGCGGTGATGAGCTGGCCCGCGGACCAGTTCCCCTACCCCCTGCCGTTGACGCTCGGCCATGAGGGCGTCGGCACCGTCGCCGGACTCGGCGACGGCGTCAGCGGGCTCTCCGTCGGCGAGTCCGTGGCGGTCTACGGCCCCTGGGGCTGCGGCACGTGCGTCAAGTGCGCAGAGGGCAAGGAGAACTACTGCCTGCGCGCCAAGGAACTCGGTATCAACCCGCCCGGACTGGGATCGCCCGGCGCCATGGCCGAGTACATGATCGTCGACGACCCGCGCCACCTGGTGCCCCTCGGCGACCTCGACCCGGTGCAGGCCGTGCCGCTCACCGACGCCGGCCTCACCCCGTACCACGCGATCAAGCGCTCCCTGCCGAAGCTGGTGCCCGGAGCCACCGCCGTCGTCATCGGTACCGGCGGCCTCGGCCACGTCGCCATCCAGCTGCTGCGGGCCATGACTGCCGTCCGGGTGATCGCTCTCGACGTCACGGAGGACAAGCTCGCGCTGGCCCGCGCGGTCGGGGCGCACGAGACCGTCCTGTCCGACCGGCACGCCGCGGACCGGATCCGTGAACTGACCGGTGGCATCGGTGCCCAGGTCGTCCTCGACTTCGTCGGAGCGCCGCCGACCGTCGCCACGGCCGGTGCCGCGGCCGCGATCGACTCGGACGTCACGATCGTCGGCATCGGAGGCGGAGCGCTGCCGGTGGGCTTCGGTTCCCTGCCGTTCAGCACGACGGTGACCGCTCCGTACTGGGGATCCCGTTCCGAGCTGGCCGAGGTGCTGGAGCTGGCCCACGCGGGCGCGGTGAAGGTCCACGTCGAGACGTACTCGCTGGACGAGGCGCCGCTGGCGTACGAGCGGCTGCACGACGGCAGGATCAACGGACGGGCGGTCATCCTCCCCAACGGCTGACCGGACCGGGCCCGCCCTCCGATGGCCGACCGGGGCCGGACCCGCTCCCCGACGACCGACCGGGCCGAGCCCCCTCCCTCACGACCTTGCGGGCCGTCGCATGTGCGCCGGCCCGCATCGTCATGCCTGAGGGCCTTCGCGCACCCGGGCCATATGCGGAGACCGCCGTATCCGAGGCCGTTGCGCACCGGGATGCAAACGACGAAACTGCCCGGATGGGTTTCCTCGCGCTGATGACGCTGCCCGGACTGGTGATCGGGCTGACCGCCGTCGCCTTCCTCGACCAGCTGCTGCTGCGCGCGGGGCGGGCCGGTCTGCTGCCGTGGCGCAACAGTGCCCGGCAGGGCCAGATCTCCGCGACCGGGTTCGAGCAGCTGCACGCGACGTTCTCACCCGGCAAACAGAGCGAGCTCAAGGAACGGCAGAGCGCCCTTCTGCTGCGCGACGACGAGGAGGACGGCGCTCCGCCGCACCGCTCCACGGTCGACCTCGACGGCGGCCTCGCCGTCATCCGCCTGCCGGGGCAGTGAAGGGCGCCACCCGCGCAGTGCGGGGCGCCACCCGCTGAGGGCTGCGTGTCGCCACCGGTATCCCGCCCGGAGCGTGCCGGTCGAGCGGCCCGGGGCGTCGCGCGTCCTGCGTCACCCCGCCGCCACCAGCGGGCGCAGCCGGCTGTCGCGCAGCCGCACCACCGCCGGCGCGCAGCGGCGGGCCGCCACCGTCAGTGGCCAGGCGACCAGGGCGCCGGCCAGCAGGCCGATCAGCACATCGTGCGGGTAGTGCGCCCCGACCCAGATCCTGGAGGCGCCCATCAGCAGCGCGGCGGCGACCGCGACCGCACCGATCCGGCGGTCCGTCAGCCAGATCGCTGTCGCCGCGGCCGCCGCGATGGCGGCGTGATTGCTGGGGAAGGACCAGTCGCCGAGCGCCGGGCACGCCTCCACCGTCACGACATGCAGCGTCCGGCAGGGCCGCTGTTCATGGAAGACCGACTTGACCAGGTCGTTGACGAGGTACGCGGTCACCACGACGAGCGGGGTGCAAAGAGCCATGGCGGTCCGCGCGGGATCAGCGGGCCGGGAGCGCCACCAGGACGCGAGCATCAGCACGGCGAACAGGGCCAGGCCGTAGTCCGACCAGAGGCGCACGGCGGAGTCCAGGGCGGCGGGGGAACGCCGGGCCAGCTCGGTGACCCAGGTGTAGAACCCACCGTCGATCGAGGAGGCGGCTGAGGCGAGTGTCATCGGTGGGTGTCTCCTTCGGGGGTGCGCTTGGCACGTGAGCGGATCACTTCGGCAGCGAGCGGGACGAGGGAGACCGCGACCACCACGGCGACGATCGGCAGCAGATACCGGTCGACGTTCGGCACCGAGGACCCCAGCCCGTATCCGGCGAGCACCAGTCCGACGGTCCAGACCACACCGCCGGCCGCTTGCCACACGATGAACGGCCGTACCGGGACGCCGAGTGCCCCGGCCAGCGGGTTGAGCACGGTCCGCACCACGGGGACGAAGCGCGCCAGCACGATCGCGCGGCCATGGCCGTATCTCGCGAGCAGCTCCTCGGCGCGGGCGGCGCCCTCGTGGAGCCGTCCGGCGCCGCTTCGGGCCAGCAGCGCCCGCCGCCGCGCCGCCCGATCCAGTAGCCTGCCTGAGCTCCGATCAGCGCACCGGCCACCGCGGCGACCAGCACCTGCGGCAGCGACAGCTCGACCGGACCGTGCGTGCCTGGCACGCAGAGGAGGCCCGCCGTGAACAGCAGGGAGTCGCCGGGCAGGAAGAAGCCGACGAGCAGCCCCGTCTCGGCGAAGAGCACGACGGCGATGCCGAGTGCGCCGAACGTGCCGAGCAGTGAACCGGCGTCCAGCAGGTTCACCGCTTGAGGCAGGGGCGCCGACGAAAGTACGGACACGGTGGCGGGTCTCCATAATGGTGAGCGGGCGGCCTCGCGGAACGCCCGGACTGACTACAGTGATGTAGACGGTCTACGTCACTGTAGACGCTCGAACGGGGAGGAGAGTTCCCATGGCCCAGGTGAACGGGATATCGGGCGGGGAATCCGCCCACCGTCGGCCGTCCGGCGCGCCGGCATCCGAACCGACGGCACCGGACACGGCCGGGACGGGAGCCCCCGCCCGATCCGCGTCCGGCCGACCCGACCACGCCGGTGCCGAGCGACGCCCTTCCGGTGAAGCCGAGCGACGCCCCTCCGGCGAACTGGAGTCCACGATCCTGGCGGCCCTCTGGGCGGCCGGAACCCCGCTCACACCCGGCCAGGTGCAGCAGACGATCGCAACGGAGCTCGCCCGTACCACCGTCACCACGATCCTTTCGCGCCTCTACGAGAAGGGCTCGGTCACCCGCAGCAGGGCTGGGCGCGGTTTCGCGTACACGCCCACCGAGGACGCGGCCGGACTGACCGCCCGCCGGATGCACAGCGAGCTGCGCAAGGAACAGGACCGCAGCACGGTGCTGGCCAGGTTCGTCTCACAGCTCACGGACGAGGACGAGAAGCTGCTCCGCGATCTCCTCGACGGTGACACCCGGTGATCTACGCCGTGTGGATTCCGCTGCTGGTGCCCTTCTTCGTCGTTCCCGCCGCCCGTCGGCTGGCCGACGCCCTGGCGCCCGCACGGGCCGTGCGACTCCTCGCCGCCACCGGTGCGGGCCTTGCGGTGTGCACCGTGCTCGCCCTTGCGCTCCTGGTGGTGCCCGGTGCGGGCCGGCTGTCCGCCGTCGCCGCGGCGGGGGAGTTCGTCCACCCGCTCGCGGCCCCGGTACCGGGCACGGCCGTCCCGCTCGCGGCCGCCGCCCTGGTACTGATCGCCGGCTGCGCCGCCGCCGTGACGCATGCGGTGCGCGGCCACTGGGGCCGGCTCCACCGGGCCGTCCGCCCTGACCGGAGCGACGGGGGAGAGCTGGCGGTACTGCGGGACGAGCGACCGGACGCCTACGCGCTGCCCGGACGGCCCGGCAGCCCCGGCCGGATCGTCGTCACCACCGGCATGCTGCACGCCCTCGACCCCGCCGAGAGGGAGGCGCTCCTCGCCCACGAACGTGCTCACCTCGCCGGCCGCCACCACCTGTACCTCGCGGTCGCTGAACTGTCCGCGCGCTGCCATCCCGCCCTGCGCGCCCTGCGCGACCCCATGGGGTACGCACTGGAGCGCTGCGCCGACGAGGCCGCCGCGCAAGCGGTGGGGGACCGCCGGGTCGCCGCCCGCGCCATCGGGCGTGCCGCACTTGCCGCCCGGGCCGCCGGAGAGCCGTCCGCGCCCCGCCCGGCGGGGGCGCTCGCGGCGGCCGCCGGGCCCGTCCCGCGCCGTGTCGCCGCTCTGCTCGGCCGGGCCGCCGCGCGCCCGGCCGTCGGCAGGGCCGCGGCCGCGACCCTGCTGGTCTGCCTGGCGGTGTCGGGCGCTGCCGCTCTCGACGCGACGTACGACCTGCACAGCGGTATCGAGATCGCGCAGGGCGAGAACCCGTAGGAGCCGGTCCGGCTCCTACGGAAATCTGAGTGCTCCCGGCGTGCCGCGGCTACACTCACCTGATGGGTTCGTACTACTTCTTCCGCTGATTCCGGGCAGGCAGGCCGCCGCGCGACGCCGAGCCGTCACCTTGTGACGCCACGTCATGCAGCGTGCGCCCGTCCCCTCGGACCGTCCGGAAGCCCCGCCCGCCGCGCCCTGCCATGGGCCGCCGAGGCATGTATCCCCAGGGAAGACCAGCCATGCCCCTCCCGTACGACCGCGCCCAGCTGACCGTGAAGGACGTCTCCAAGGCATACGGGGACCGCGTGGTCCTCGATCAGGTCTCGCTCACCGTCCGCCCCGGCGACCACGTCGGTGTCATCGGAGAGAACGGATCCGGCAAGTCCACGCTCCTGCGGCTGATCGCCGGTACCGAGACGCCGGACAGCGGCGAGATCACCGTCCGCTTCCACGGAGGCACCGGCTGCCTCACGCAGACGCTCGCCCTCGACCCCGCCCGCACCGTCCAGGACGCCGTCGACGCGGCCCTCGCCGGACTGCGCGCACTGGAGCGGCGGATCCGCGCCGCCGAAGAGGCACTCGCCGCGCCCGGAGGCGCCGACGAAGTACAACTGGCCGTCTACGGAGACCTTCTGACGGAGTACGAGGAGAGCGGCGGATATCAGGCCGACGCCCGGGTCGACGCCGCACTGCACGGCCTCGGACTCGCGCACCTCACCAGGGAGCGCACGCTCGGCAGCCTCTCCGGGGGCGAACAGTCCAGGCTCGCGCTCGCCTGCGTACTGGCGTCGGGCCCCGAACTGCTGCTCCTCGACGAGCCGACCAACCACCTCGACCTCCGGGCCACCACCTGGCTGGAGGACCACCTGCGCGCCCACCGCGGCACCCTCGTCGTGATCACCCACGACCGCGCCTTCCTGGAACGGACCACCACCGTCATCGTCGAGGTCGACCGCGATCTGCGCAGCGTCGTCCGGTACGGGGACGGCTGGGACGGCTACCGCACGGCGAAGGCCGCGGCACGCCGCCGCTGGGAGCAGGACCACCAGGAGTGGCTGGACGAGCTGGCCCGCACCGAAGAACTCGTGAACGCCGCGGGCAGGCGGCTCGCCGCCACCGGAAAGGACCCGGGGGAGGGCTGGGGCAAGCACCGCCGCTCGCACGAGGCGAAGCTGTCCGCTCAGGTCAGAGCGGCCGGAACGCGACTGGAAGGGCTGCGCAGGGCGCCCGTGCCGGCTCCGCCCCAGCCGCTGCGGTTCTCCGCCGGACTGACCCCGGCCACCGAAGGCGACCGGGCACCGGGGCCACTCGTGGAGCTCGCGTCCGTCGCGGTCGGCGACCGGCTGAGCATGCCGGAGCTGCGGGTGGACAGCGGCCAGCGCCTGCTGGTCACCGGGGCGAACGGCGCCGGGAAGTCGACCCTCCTGAGGGTCCTGGCGGGCGACCTCGCACCCGACACGGGCACGATGCGCCGCCGGGCACGGATCGGCTACCTCCCTCAGGAACTCCCCGCTCGGCCGACCCGCCGCACCTTGCTGGACACCTTCGCGGCCGGACGGCCCGGCCACGCCGACGAGTACACCAGCATGCTCCTCGCGCTCGGCCTCTTCCGTCCGGAGGACCTGTCCGTGCCGGTTGCCGCGCTCTCCGTCGGACAGCAGCGGAGGCTGGCGCTGGCCCGGCTGGTCACCCGGCCCGCCGATCTGCTCGTGCTGGACGAACCGACCAACCACATCGCCCTGGACCTGGTGGAGGAACTGGAGGCGGCGCTCGCGGCGTACGGGGGAGCGGTCGTGGTCGTCTCGCACGACCGCAGCTTCCGTAGCCGTTTCACCGGCGACCGGCTGGACCTCCACGCAGGCAGGCCCGTCGCCCGCGCCTGACCTCGGTGACGCACGACGACGGGGCGGGCACGGGCTTCAGGCACCGTCGTCGTGCACGGCAGGGTCCTGCCCGCCCGCCAGACGGCCCTGCAACCGGTCCAGGAAGACCCGCTGCCCCTTGACGAGCCGCTCGGCCGCCACCTCCGGCGCGCACCAGGCGAACCGGTCGATCTCGGGGAACTCCCGCTGCACACCGGACCCCCGCGGCCACTCCATGGTGAACGTCCCCGGCACCGCCGTGGCCGGATCGAGGTCGGCCTCCACGGCCCACACGGTCACGGTCTTGCCGCCGGCCTGACGCGACTCGCCGAGCGCCACCCACGCACCGTCCGGCACCGGGTGGCCGAACTCCTCCTCGAACTCCCGCCGCGCCGCCGACTCCGCTCCCTCCTCGGGTCCGTACTCGCCCTTGGGGACCGACCACGCCGCACTCTCCCGGCGCGCCCAGAAGGGGCCGCCCATGTGCCCGACGAGGACTTCGAAGCCGGTGCCGCGGCGACGGAACAGGAGGAGACCGGCGCTGCGTCCGGGGCGCGTGTGGGGTGCCATGCCGTCAAGTGTGAGTGCCGGGCCCGGCACCGTACGGACGACAGGCCGCCTACACCTTGCGGTAGTCGTACGCCTCCGAGGCCGCGGCCACCACCGCGTCGATGCCGCCGCCCGCCGACGCGGTGACCACCGCGGCCACCGCACCCTCCACGAAGGGCGCGTCCACCAGACGTGCCCCGTCCGGGAGCTCGTCGCCCTCGGCCAGCATCGCCTTCACCGTGAGCAGGGCGCTCCCCAGGTCGACGAGCACCGCGACCCCGGCGCCGCCGTCGACGGACCGGGCCGCCTCGGCGATGAGTTCCGTGCTGGTCCCGAGCCCGCCCGCGGGCGTACCGCCGGCCGCGGCCACCGGCGCCGTCGTCCCACCGGCCGCGAGCCCCCGCGCCAGCTCGGCGACCGCCTCGGCCACCGGGCCGCTGTGCGAGACCAGTACGATCCCGACCTGCCTGTCCGCGCTCACGCGTCACCTCCGGCCGCACCGGCGGTCTCCGCGAGCGCGGCGATCAGCAGCGCGGACGACGTCGCCCCCGGGTCCTGATGCCCGATACTCCGCTCACCCAGATAGCTCGCCCGGCCCTTGCGTGCCTGCAGGGGAACGGTCGCCAGTGCGCCCGCCCGGGCCGCGTCCCGGCCCGCCTCGAACGACGTCCCGAGCGCCTCGACCGCCGGCAGCAGCGCATCGAGCATCGTCTTGTCACCGGCCTGCGCGCCGCCCAGCTGGGCCACCGCCGCCACGCCTGCCCCGAGCGCCCGCGCCAGCCCCTCGGGGCTGACGGCGGGTTCATCGCCCAGTTCCTTGCCCGTGCGCCGCAGCAGCGTCCCGTACAGCGGGCCGGACGCCCCGCCGACAGTCGAGATCAACTGCCGCCCGGCAAGCATCAGTACGGCCCCCGGCGTCCGAGGCCGCTCCTTGTCCAGTGCGACCGAGACCGCGGCGAAACCGCGCTGCAGATTGCTGCCGTGGTCGGCGTCCCCGATCGCGGAGTCGAGTTCGGTCAGATGCGCCGCCTCGCGGTCCACCGAGGCGGCGGTCGTGGTCATCCAGCGGTGGAAGAAATCTGCGTCGAGCACATGCGCTCCTCGGTACGTCGAACGAAACGGCGGGCCCCGCGGGGGACGGGCGGTCAGCGGCCCCAGCGCAGCGCGGGAGTCTGCACCGGAGCGTCCCAGAGACGTACCAGCTCCTCGTCCACCTGGCAGAGCGTCACCGAACAGCCCGCCATGTCGAGCGAGGTCACATAGTTCCCCACGAGCGTACGGGCCACCACCACGCCACGCTCGGAGAGCACCCGCTGCACCTCGGCGTTGAATCCGTACAGCTCCAGCAGCGGTGTCGCGCCCATCCCGTTGACGAGCGCGATGACCGGCCCCTGCGGCCGCAGGTCCTCCAGCACCGCGTCCACCGCGAAGTCGGCGATCTCCCGCGAGGTCATCATCGGACGCCGCTCCCGTCCCGGCTCGCCATGGATCCCCACCCCGAGTTCGAGTTCGCCGGGCGGCAGATCGAACGTGGGGGAGCCCTTGGCCGGCGTGGTGACCGAGGTCAGCGCCACCCCGAAACTGCGCGACGCGTCGTTGACCTGCCGCGCGATGGCCGTCACCCGGTCAAGCGGCGCGCCCTCCTCAGCCGCCGCCCCGGCGATCTTCTCGACGAACAGGGTTGCTCCCGTGCCCCGTCGACCTGCCGTGAAGAGGCTGTCGGTCACCGCCACATCGTCATTGACGAGCACCTGGGCGACCCGCACGCCTTCCTCGTCGGCGAGTTCGGCGGCCATCTCGAAGTTGAGCACGTCCCCGGTGTAGTTCTTCACGACGAACAGCACGCCCGCACCGCTGTCGACGGCGGCGGCGGCCCGCACCATCTGGTCCGGCACGGGCGAAGTGAAGACCTCGCCCGGGCACGCGGCCGACAGCATGCCGGGACCGACGAACCCGGCGTGGAGCGGCTCGTGCCCGGACCCGCCGCCGGAGACCAGGGAGACCTTTCCGGCCACGGGGGCGTCGCGTCGTACGACGACACGGTTCTCGACGTCAACGGTCAGTTCGGGATGGGCGGCGGCCATGCCGCGCAGCCCGTCGGCGACCACGGTTTCGGGGACGTTGATCAGCATGCGCAACGGAATCTCCCAGGAAGGCTGTCGACGCTGGACCACCACCGTAGGACGCAGGACGTCCCGTGCGAAGAACCTCACGTGCCCGCTCTCCCGCGATGTTCCCGGTGCAGCCGGAAAATGACGGGCACTCGCACCCCCTGGCACATACCGTCGGGGCCGTACCGGACCGAGGAGGGCGCGCAGTGGGTGCAGCTGAACCGTCGCAGAAGGAGCCGACGGAGGCCGCCGGCGAAGCCGTTGCTCCTTCACTCCGGAGAAACCCCGCCTACCGGATCTTTCTGGTGATCCAGGCCCTGTCCGCCCTCGGGGACTCCTTTTCGTACGTGGCGATTCCGCTTCTGGTGCTGCACAGCACGGGGTCGGTGGTCCAGATGGGGGTCGTCACCGGCCTCACGGGAGTCGCGTCGATCGTCACGGGCGTGTTCGCCGGTGTGATCGCGGACCGGTTCGATCGCAGGCGGCTTCTGATGATCAGCGACGGAGCCCGCTGTCTTCTCTACGCGCTCATCCCGCTGGTGTGGCTGTTCGCGACACCGATCTGGCTGATCTACACCATCGTTCCGGTCGTCGGTGTCTTCTCCATGCTCTTCCAGGTCACCTACGTGACCGTGGTCCCGGCCATCGTCGCGCCGGACCAGATCGCGAGAGCCAACGGGCATCTCTTCGCCACCTTCGCCGTCGCCGGGGTCGCGGGCCCGGCACTGGCGGGCTTCGTGGCGGCGGCCGCCGGCCCGGCCGCCGCCATCGGCATCGATTCCGTGACCTTCATGGTCTCGGCCATCGGTGTGCTGTTCGTCCGGATCCGCACGACTCCGCGCGTCGATGCCGACCGGGCCGGACACGGCGCGGTGCGGCGGGAGTTCCTGGCCGGTGCGCGGTTCCTCTGGGCGCATCCGGTGCTCCGGCCGCTGACCGTGCTGCTGTCGCTGCTGACCTTTCTCACCTACGGGATGACGGACCTCGTCATCTATCTGCTGAAGCACGACCTGGGCCACCGCGACACCACGGTCGGCTATGTGCTGGCGGCCGGCACGGTCGGCACGTTCATCGCCTCCGCCGTGGTCGCCCGGGTCCGCGCGCGGATGGGGTTCGGGGCCAGCTGGATCACGGCCTTCGCGCTGGCAGGGGTGGCCGTCGCCTGCATGGGGCTTTCGCGGAGCGTGCCGGTCATCGCCGTCCTGATGACGGTCAACGTCATGTGTACCGGTGTCGCGGGCATTTCCTCCATGTCGCTGCGTCAGGAGGTGACTCCGAGTCGGCTGCTGGGACGGGTCACCTCCACGTTCTGGACCCTCCACTCGGCCCTGGGCCCGCTGGGCGCGGCCGCTGCCACGGCGGCCGCGGCCGGTGTCGGGGTCACCGCGGTCTTCGTCGTCGCCGGGATCGCCGTGCTGTGCATCGCGCTGGCGGGCACGGTGACCGGGATCGCGCGATCCCGGTCACCCGCCGAGGTGGCGTCGGGGGACGCCGTGTGACCCGGCAGCGAATCCGCCGGAGGGCGCGGGCCTGCTGTTCCCCCGTCAGGTGACGCACGGGCTACTCTGGCGGACGCCGGTCGCGGCCCCTCCTCTTGCGTACATCTCCTTGCGGACAGGTGATCTGATTTGCTGTACATCGCGTTCCTGCGAGGGATGAACGTGCCGGGCCGCTCGGTGAAGATGGAGTATCTGCGCGGTCTGTTCACGGACATGGGATTCGACGCCGTACGCAGCTACATCCAGAGCGGCAACGTCTTCTTCGAGTCCGACGAGACGGACCGGACCGTGCTCGGCGCCCGGATCGGTGCGCACCTCGAACGGGAACTCGGCTACGAGGTCGCGGTCTGTCTGCGTACGGTGCCGGAGCTGGAGGCGCTGATCGCGCTCGACCCGTTCAAGGACGTCACGGTCACCGACGACCTGCGCTGCTGCGTGGTGTTCACGACCGAGCGGATCGATCCGGAGCTCTCTCTGCCGATGCTCTCCCCGAAGAAGGACATGGAGATCATCGGCAGCACCGGGTACGACGCCTTCGTCGTCTGGTATCTGATCAACGGCAGGGCGCCGGCCGCGAAGGGTTTCCAGGAGCGCGTCCTGGGCCACGACGCGACGACGCGCTTCTTCCACACCGTGGTGAAGATCCTCGGTGCGGCCAGGAAGGGCGCGGCCTGAAGGACCGCCGTCAGGCTCCGGTGGCGGGGGCGATCTCCTCGATGAGGCTCTCGACGAGCGCCCGGATCTCGTCGCGGACGGTGCGCACGGCCTCGACTCCCAGGCCGGCCGGATCGTCCAGTTTCCAGTCGAGGTAGCGCTTGCCGGGGAAGACGGGGCAGGTGTCGCCGCAGCCCATCGTGACGCACACGTCCGACTCCCGGACCGCGTCGGCCGTCAGGACCTTCGGGCTCTCGGCCGAGATGTCGATCCCGGCCTCCGCCATCGCCTCGACGGCGGCGGGATTGACGCGAGTGCCCGGCGCCGAGCCGGCGGAGCGGACCTCGACACGGTCCCCGGCCAGATGGGTCAGCCAGGCCGCGGCCATCTGCGAGCGGCCGGCGTTGTGTACGCAGACGAACAGGACGGACGGCTTGCCGCCGGGCTCGGCCATGGTGATCGTGCTCCCTCGTCGTGTGACGGACCAGCCGTCGATGAATCAGCCCCCGCTGGTATCAGTGGGCGATGATGTGACAGTATCAGCGCATGCTGACTTCAGTCGATGCTGATCTGATGCGGGTGCTGAGCGATCCGCTCCGCCTCCGGATCGTGACCCTGCTGGCGGGCGAGACCCTCTGTACGACGCACCTGGTGGAGGAGACCGGCGCGAAGCAGACCAATCTCTCGAACCACATGAAGGTGCTGCGGGAGGCCGGTGTGGTGGAGACCGAGCCGTGTGGCCGCTTCACCTACTACAAGCTGCGCCCCGACGTCCTTGCCGGGCTCTCCGCGCAGTTCGCGGCGCTCGCGGAGTCGGCGAGGGCCGCCGACGGAAACAAGAGGGCCTGTCCGTGACCCCCACCGAGTCCGCTGCCCCGCCGGTCCGGTCCGCCGCGGACGCGTCCGTCGTCCGGAAACTCTCCACCCTCGACCGCTTTCTCGCGGTGTGGATCCTGCTGGCCATGGCTGTCGGCCTGGGCCTGGGGCGTCTCGTTCCGGGTATGGGTGACGCCCTGGCGAAGATCGAGGTCGGCGGAATCTCCCTGCCGATCGCGCTCGGCCTGCTCGTCATGATGTACCCGGTGCTGGCCAAGGTCCGCTACGACCGCCTCGATGCCGTGACCGGCGACCGGAAACTGATGGTGTCCTCGCTGGTCATCAACTGGATCATCGGACCTGCGGTGATGTTCGCCCTGGCGTGGATCTTCCTTCCCGATCTGCCCGAGTACCGCACCGGGCTGATCATCGTCGGTCTTGCCCGCTGTATCGCCATGGTCATCATCTGGAACGACCTCGCCTGCGGTGACCGCGAAGCGGCGGCAGTGCTGGTCGCGCTGAACTCCGTGTTCCAGGTGATCGCGTTCGGTGTACTGGGCTGGTTCTACCTCGACCTGCTGCCGCGGTGGCTGGGCCTGGGCGACGGGCAGGGTCTCGATGTGCCCGTCTGGCACATCGCGCTGAACGTCGTTGTGTTCCTCGGTGTCCCGCTGCTCGCCGGATTCCTCACCCGTCGCATCGGCGAGAAGAGGATGGGCCGCGAGTCCTACGAGGCGGAGTTCCTCCCGAGGATCGGGCCGTGGGCGCTGTACGGGCTGCTGTTCACGATCGTCGTCCTGTTCGCCCTGCAGGGGAAGACGATCACCTCGCAGCCGCTGGACGTCGTGCGTATCGCGCTGCCGCTGCTGGTGTACTTCGCGATCATGTTCTTCGGCTCCTTCATGCTCGGCAAGGCCCTCGGGCTGGCCTACGACCGCACCACGACCCTGGCCTTCACCGCGGCGGGGAACAACTTCGAGCTGGCCATCGCCGTCGCCATCGCCACCTTCGGCGTCACGTCCGGCCAGGCGCTGTCGGGTGTCGTCGGCCCGCTGATCGAGGTCCCGGTGCTGATCGGGCTGGTGTACGTCGCACTGGCCTGGCGCAGCAGGTTCGAGTCGCCCGTGAGGGTGGGGCGGGAAGTCTGAGGCCATACCGAAAGCCCCGTCCGTCCGCAGCGCTTGCGGGGGGACGGGGCTTTCCGTGCGACTTCAGGTGCGCAGGTCCAGCATGGCGGACATGGCCGCCACCACGGGTGGGGCGACCTTGTAGTACACCCAGGTCCCGCGTCGCTCCGATGTCAGCAGGCCGGCCTCGCGCAGCTTCTTCAGGTGGTGGGAGACGGTCGGCTGGGAGACGCCGACGTCGGAGATGTCGCACACGCACGCCTCACCGCCCGCATGCGAGGCGACCTTGGAGAACAGGCGCAGCCGCACCGGGTCGGACAGCGCCTTGAACATCGCGGCCATCTTCTCCGCGTCGCCCTGCGACAGCTCCCCGGCGGTGATCGGCGGACAGCACGGCACCACCGCCCCGGCGTCCGGGGCCGGCAGCTCCACAAGCTCTGGCTTTGACATATGTCTATGTTGACACTCATCGATACGAGTAGCAAGCTATGGATATAGACAGCGATCGAAGCAGCGGCCGCGCATGGCCGCCCACCCTGGAGGAGATCACCGCCATGACCACCACTGCAGACCTTCCGGTCGTCGTCATCGGCGCCGGCCCCGCCGGACTGGCGGCCGCCGCCCACCTCGTCGGGCGCGGCATCGAGCCTCTCGTTCTGGAGGCCGGACCCGCGGCCGCCACCTCGGTGCGCGGCTGGTCGCACGTGCGGCTCTTCTCCACCTGGGGCGAACTGACCGACCCGGCCGCCGAGAAGCTCCTGGCGCCCACCGGGTGGACCAGGCCCGCCGCGGACACCTACCCGACCGGCGGGGACTGGGTCGGGCAGTACCTCCAGCCCCTCGCCGACGCCCTCGGGGACAAGGTCCGCTACGGCGCCACCGTCACCGGCGTCTCCCGCCTCGGCCGCGACCGGATCGTCGACGCCGACCGTGAACAGCAGCCCTTCACCCTCCGCGTCACGCGCGCCGACGGCACCGAGGAGCGCATCCTGGGTCGGGCGGTGGTCGACGCCTCCGGCACCTGGTCCACCCCGGGCCCGATCGGCGCCGACGGGCTCCCCGCCCTGGGCGAACGCGCCGCGTCCGCCCGTATCTCCTACCGCGTCCCCGACCTCAAGGACCCGGCCGTCCGCGCCCGCTACGCGGGCAGGCGCACCGCCGTCATCGGCTCCGGCGCCTCCGCCTTCACCGCCCTGGCCGCCCTCGCCGACGTGGCGAAGAACGAACCGGGCACCCACTCCGTGTGGATCCTGCGCCGCGGCATCAGCGGCTCCACCTTCGGCGGCGGCTCCGCCGACCAGCTCCCCGCCCGCGGCGCCCTGGGCCTGGCGGCCAAGTCCGCCGTCGACGACGGGTACGCCGACGCCGTCACCGGCTTCCGCACCGGCAGCATCGAGCCCACCGACGACGACCGCCTGGTCCTGGTCGGCGAGGACGGCCGGCGCCTCGACCCCGTTGACGAGGTCATCGTCCTGACCGGCCTGCGCCCCGACCTGTCCTTCCTGTCCGAACTCCGCCTCGCGCTGGACGAGCGCCTGCAGGCACCGGTGGAGCTCGCCCCGCTCATCGACCCGAACCAGCACTCCTGCGGCACCGTCTACCCGCACGGCCACCGCGAGCTGTCCCACCCCGAGCGGGGTGTCTACCTGGTCGGCATGAAGTCCTACGGCCGCGCCCCGACCTTCCTCGCCATGACCGGCTACGAGCAGGTCCGCTCCGTCGCCGCCGCCCTCGCGGGTGACACCGAGGCCGCCGACCGCGTCGAACTCACCCTCCCCGAGACCGGGGTCTGTGGCGGCGCCGGACTCTTCGACGACCCCGCCGCCGGCCGGGCCGACGAAGGGGGCTGCTGCGCCGCTCCCGCTCCGGCCCTGGTGCAGATCGGCGGCTTCGCTCCGGCCGGCCCCACCGAAGGAGCGGCGGAGTCCCCGGCCGGCGGCTGCTGCGGAACCTGAGGGCCCCGGATCGGCGGTACGGGCACGCGCGCGAGGGTCCGGGGGATACCGGGCCTCACCGCTTGCGCGACAAGGGGACGGGCGCACGCGCGCGAGGCTCCGCCGGCGTCTCGGCGGACGGGCCCGTCGCCCGCGGCGCACATACGGCCGCGGACGGCGGGCCGGACGGGTGGGTCAGGTCCGGTCGATGTGGACGCTGGTCGACTTCACGCGGGCGGTCGCCGTCATGCCCACCTCGAGCCCGAGGTCCTCGACGGCCTCCCGGGTCAGCAGTGACACGAGCCGGTGCGGACCGGCCTGGATCTCCACCTGCGCCGCCACGTCCCCGAGCTTGACCGCGGTGACGATGCCCGGAAAGGCGTTGCGCGCGGAGGTGTAGGAGACCTCCTCCTCGCCCGTGCCGTTCTGTGCGACCTCGACGGAGAACGCCGCCAGGTCGCGGCCGTCGATGAGGCGGCGACCGCCCTCCTCGCGATGGGTGGCGACGCGGCCGGCATCCGCCCAGCGCCGCGCGGTGTCCGGGCTGACGCCCAGCAGGCGGGCGGCCTGCCCGATGGTGTAGGTCTGCATATGCCGCACCCTAGAGTCACCCGAGCTGCAAATGCAAGCATAAATCTGCTAAATGCTGGTGGATGCAAGTTTGATACCCGACCGGTGGGCCGGGTGGCCCTGCCGGGATGAGGAATCGGGGCGTGCGACCTAGTGTGCGAGCCATGGCAGAGAGTGCGGGGTACCGGGGTTCTGCGGGGCGGGATGCGGGCTCCGCCGCCGGACCGGACACCCCCGACCCCCGGCGGTGGCAGGCGCTCGCAGTCTGTCTGGTGGCGGGCTTCATGACCCTCCTGGACGTGTCCATCGTCAACGTGGCCCTGCCATCCATCAAGGAAGGGCTGAACACTCCGGAATCCGACCTGCAGTGGGTGCTCTCTGGGTACTCGCTCGCCTTCGGTCTCTTCCTGATTCCCGCCGGGCGTCTCGGCGACGCCCGTGGGCGCCGCGAGGTCTTCATGGCCGGGCTGGTGCTCTTCACCCTGTCCTCCGCAGCCTGCGGCGCCGCCCAGTCCAGCACCTGGCTGGTGATCGCCCGACTGGTCCAAGGACTGGCCGGCGGTCTGGTCTCGCCGCAGATCTCGGCCCTCATCCAGCAGATGTTCTCGGGACGGGAGCGGGGCCGGGCGTTCGGCATGTTCGGCACGGTGGTCGGCATCTCCACCGCGGTCGGCCCGCTGCTGGGCGGACTCCTCATCCAGGCGGCCGGGGCCGACGAGGGCTGGCGCTGGGTGTTCTACGTCAACCTGCCGCTCGGGCTCGTCTGCCTCCTGCTGGCGCGGCGGCTGTTGCCGGACACCCCCTCCGCGGGCCCGGTGCGGCTGCGGGACCTCGACCCCCTCGGGGTCCTGCTGCTGGGAGCCGGGGTGCTGGCCCTGCTGCTGCCGTTCGTCCAGGCCCATCAGTGGCACGGCAACGCGAAGTGGCTGCTCCTGGCCGTCGCCGCGGTACTGCTCGCCGCGTTCGTTGCCTGGGAGTCCCGGTGCGGTCGCCGCGGCACCCAGCCGGTCGTCGACCTCCGGCTCTTCCGCGTCCGCTCCTACTGGCTGGGCTGCCTGCTGATCCTGCTGTACTTCGCCGGATTCACCTCGATCTTCTTCATCACCACGCTCTACCTGCAGAGCGGGCTGCACTACTCCGCCCTGCAGGCGGGCCTGTCGATCACCCCGTTCGCCCTGGGCTCCGCCATCGCCGCAGGCCCCGGCGGCAGAATGGTCGGCCGGTACGGGCGCCCCCTCGTCGTGGTGGGCATGGCCACGGTCGCGGTGGGACTGGCAGCCACCGCGCTCGCCGTCCACCTGGTGCCCGGCAGGGGTGCCGGCTGGGCGATGGCAGCCCCGCTGCTGCTGGCCGGGCTGGGCAGTGGTCTGGTCATCGCACCCAACCAGACCCTGACCCTGTCGCAGGTACCGGTGGCCACCGCGGGAAGCGCCGGCGGCACCCTGCAGACCGGCCAGCGCGTCGGCTCCGCGATCGGGATCGCCGCCGTGGGTTCGGTGTTCTTCGCCCAGGTGGGCTCCGCCGCCTGGTCCACCGCCTACGACCACGGACTCATCGTCTCCGTGGCCTTCGTGATCGCCGGACTCGTCGTCGCGCTGGCCGACGTGGGCGGGGCCCGACGGGGCAGAATCCGTGCACAGCAGTCCGCAGCACCCCCGGCGGCCTCCAAGGAGACACGATGAAGGACCCCGACGGCACCGCACCGGACGGCAACCGTTCGTACGGGCACAAGCCCTTCAAACGGTCCCGGAGTCATTTCGCCGACCGCATCACCGCCGACGGCCGCGACGGCTGGCCGGTCGAGGCCGGCCGATACCGTCTCGTCGTCAGCCGCGCCTGCCCCTGGGCGAGCAGGGCCCTGGTCTCCCGCAGGCTGCTGGGTCTGGAGAGCGCCCTCTCGCTCGCCGTCGCCGACCCGCTGCAGGACGACCGGAGCTGGCGCTTCACCCTGGATCCGGACGGCCGGGACCCGGTACTCGGCATCCGTTACCTGAGCGAGGCGTACGACGCCAGGGAGCGCGGCTACCCCGGCGGCGTCAGCGTCCCCGCGATCGTCGACGTCACCAGCGGCAGGCTGGTCACCAACGACTACCAGCGGATCACCCTGGACTTCGCCACCGAATGGACCGCGCTGCACCGCCCCGGGGCGCCCGACCTCTACCCGGAGCCGCTGCGCGACGAGATCGACGAGGTGATGGACGAGGTCTACCGCGACGTCAACAACGGCGTGTACCGGGCTGGATTCGCGGACGGCCAGAGCACGTACGAGAGCGCCTACGAGGCACTCTTCCGCCGCCTGGACCAGGTGTCGGACCGGCTTGCGGACCGGCGCTACCTCGTCGGCGACACGATCACCGAGGCCGACATCCGCCTCTTCACCACACTGGTGCGATTCGACTCCGTCTACCACGGCCACTTCAAGTGCAACCGCTCGAAACTGGCCGAGGACCCGGTCCTGTGGGCGTACACCAGGGACCTCTACCAGACCCCAGGATTCGGGGACACCGTCGACTTCCACCACATCAAGCAGCACTACTACCGTGTCCACACGGGCATCAATCCCACCGGCATCGTGCCCGTCGGGCCCGACCTGTCGGGGTTCCTGACCCCGCACCACCGCGAGCGGCTCGGCGGCCGCCCGTTCGGCGACGGCACCCCGCCCGGTCCGGTGCCGGCGGGCGAACAGGTCCCCCCGCGGCACCGCCCCTGAGCGGCCCTACTCCGTCTCGTCGAGACGATCGGCGTAGTACTCGATCGCCGGACGGTAAGCCCGGACCTGCGGATCCTCGCTGGTGGCGGCCGACACCAGCAGGAGCGTCCGTACGGCTTCGCGGGACTCACCCAGGTTGTAGAGCGTCATGGCCAGGAACGTTTGCAGCGCGGCATCCTGGGCGAACTCGCCCAGGCCCCGCCGGAGCACCTCGCGCGCCTGCGCATGGCGGCCCAGCACCCGCAGCGTGCTGCCGAGGCCGAGGAAGGCCCCGTGGCGGTCCTGCGGCGAAAGGCCCGTTCCGTCCAGTGCGCGCTCGTAGAACGGCACGGCCTGAGCCTCGAGGCCGAGGGAATCGTGCGACCAGGCGGCCTGGTAGGCGATGGCGGCATCGTGCGGATGGTGCGCCGCCAGGGCCACCAGCTCCTCGTGTGCCTGCGGGGTCTTCCGCTCGCGCAGGCGCACCGCACGCGCGAGTGCCGTGTCCGCCGTCGCGTGTTCGTTGTCGGTGCTCATGCAGCCGCACGCTGCCAGGCCGAGGGGCGCAGCGCAAAATCATGTGGGGCAGGGCCCTGTCGAGACAGCGGCGATCACGAGATATCTTGATGTCAAGCAATGTTGCAGACGTGGAGCGGAGCACAGGGTGACTGACTCGACCATCATCTATACACACACCGACGAGGCCCCGGCCCTGGCGACGTATTCGTTCCTGCCCGTGGTCGAGGCCTATGCCTCGAAGGCCGGGGTCACCGTGGAGAGCCGTGACATCTCCCTGGCGGGCCGGATCATCGCCAGCTTCCCCGATCGCCTCCAGGAGAGCCAGCGCATCGACGACGCTCTTGCCGAGCTGGGCGCGCTGGCCACCACTCCCGGTGCGAACATCATCAAGCTGCCCAACATCTCGGCCTCGATCCCGCAGCTGAAGGCCGCGATCGCCGAGCTGCAGGGGCAGGGCTACGCCCTCCCGGACTACCCGGACGACCCGCAGAGCGACGAGGACAAGGACGTCCGCGCCCGTTACGACAAGGTCAAGGGCAGCGCGGTCAACCCCGTCCTGCGCGAGGGCAACTCCGACCGCCGCGCCCCCGCGTCGGTCAAGAACTACGCCAAGAACCACCCGCACCGCATGGGTGCCTGGTCGGCCGACTCGAAGACGAACGTCGCCACCATGGGCGTCGACGACTTCCGCTCGACCGAGAAGTCCGCCGTGATCGCCGAGCCCGGCTCGCTGCGCATCGAGCTCGTGGGCGACGACGGCACGACCACGGTGCTTCGTGAGTCCGTACCCGTGCTCGCCGGCGAGGTCGTGGACGCCGCCGTCATGCGTGTCGCCGCGCTGCGTGAGTTCTTCACCGCACAGATCGCCCGGGCCAAGTCCGAGGACGTCCTGTTCTCCGTGCACCTCAAGGCCACGATGATGAAGGTCTCCGACCCGATCATCTTCGGCCACGTGGTCCGCGCCTTCTTCCCGAACACCTTCGCCAAGTACGGCGACGTCCTCGCCGCCGCGGGCCTGACCCCGAACGACGGCCTCGGCGGGATCCTCAAGGGCCTCGACTCGGTGCCCCACGTCGGTGCCGAGATCAAGGCGTCCTTCGAGGCCGAGCTCGCCGAGGGCCCCGCCCTGGCGATGGTCGACTCCGACAAGGGCATCACCAACCTGCACGTCCCCAGCGACGTCATCGTGGACGCCTCCATGCCGGCCATGATCCGCACCTCCGGCCACATGTGGGGCCCGGACGGCCAGGAGGCCGACACCGTCGCCGTCCTGCCGGACAGCAGCTACGCCGGTGTCTACCAGGTCGTGATCGACGACTGCCGTGCGAACGGCGCCTTCGACCCGTCCACCATGGGCTCGGTGCCCAACGTCGGTCTGATGGCGCAGAAGGCCGAGGAGTACGGCAGCCACGACAAGACCTTCGAGATCCCCGTCACGGGCACGGTACGGGTCGTCGACACCGCCGGCACCACCGTCCTGGAGCAGGCCGTCGGCGCCGGTGACATCTTCCGGATGTGCCAGACCAAGGACCTGCCCATCCAGGACTGGGTCAAGCTCGCCGTCACCCGCGCCCGCGCGACCGGCAACCCGGCCGTGTTCTGGCTCGACGAGGACCGCGCCCACGACGCGCAGCTCATCACCAAGGTCAAGACCTACCTGGCCGACCACGACACCGACGGTCTCCAGATCGAGATCCTGACCCCGGAGAAGGCCACCGCCTTCTCCCTGGAGCGCATCCGCCGCGGTGAGGACACCATCTCGGTGACCGGCAACGTGCTGCGTGACTACCTCACCGACCTGTTCCCGATCCTGGAACTCGGCACCAGCGCGAAGATGCTCTCCGTCGTGCCGCTGATGAACGGTGGCGGTCTGTTCGAGACGGGCGCCGGCGGCTCCGCGCCCAAGCACGTCCAGCAGCTCGTCAAGGAGGACTACCTGCGCTGGGACAGCCTGGGCGAGTTCCTCGCCCTCGCGGTCAGCTTCGAGCACCTCGCGCAGACCACGGACAACGCGCGCGCCCAGGTCCTCGCCGACACGCTGGACCGTGCGACCGCCACGTTCCTCAACGAGGACAAGTCCCCGAGCCGCAGGCTCGGCGGCATCGACAACCGCGGCAGCCACTTCTACCTGTCCCTGTACTGGGCCCAGGAGCTGGCGCAGCAGAGCACCGACGCCGAGCTCGCGACGGCGTTCGCCCCGCTCGCCAAGACGCTGGCCGAGCAGGAGCAGACGATCGTCGGCGAACTGGTCGCGGTCCAGGGCAAGCCGGTCGACATCGGCGGCTACTACCAGCCCGACCCGGCCAAGGCCGAGGCCGTCATGCGCCCGTCGGCGACGTTCAACCAGGCGATCGCGAGCCTCGCCTGAGGTAAGCAGGGCGAGGGGGCAGGTGCCCGCACCTCTGCCCCACAGCCCGTACAGCCCAGTCGCTGTTCCGCCCCGGCCGACCTTCCGTCGAGCCGGGGCGGAGCTGTTTTCGGCACCGCTCCCCGCGCATACCGTCCGGCTCGTCCTCGGGGGTCCGGAGGACGCCCTGACGAGTGAAAGTGGCGCCGTGGCGGGCGCCGGGCCGCCCTCGGCGGGCCCGTGGCTGGTTTGCTGCAACCGGAAACATGCGCGACGCGCGGGAAGGGCCGTTCGGCCGACCCGCTGGAGCGGCGCCACGCCGGGTGCGCAGTCCACCCGCGGATGACAACCGAAGGAGCGTCCCAGTGACGACGACGGGCACAGCAGAGCCGACGGACGAAGAGGAGTCGTACGCCAACGAGCTTCCGGTGCACAGCAAGGAGCCGGGCAACGTCGTCATCAAGTGGCTGACCACCACCGACCACAAGACGATCGGCTCGCTGTACCTGGTCACCTCGTTCGCGTTCTTCATCGCCGGCGGCCTGCTCGCGCTCGTCATGCGCGCCGAGCTGGCCCGTCCGGGCACACAGATCGTGTCGAACGAGCAGTTCAACCAGGCGTTCACCATCCACGGCACGATCATGCTGCTGATGTTCGCGACGCCGCTCTTCGCCGGGTTCACCAACTGGATCATGCCGCTGCAGATCGGCGCGCCCGATGTGGCGTTCCCGCGGCTGAACATGTTCGCGTACTGGCTGTACCTCTTCGGCTCGCTCCTCGTGGTGGCCGGTTTCCTCACCCCGAACGGCGCGGCCGACTTCGGCTGGTTCGCCTACTCCCCGCTGACGGACGCGGTCCGCTCGCCGGGAATCGGCGGAGACATGTGGATCATGGGCCTGGCCTTCTCCGGCTTCGGCACGATCCTCGGTTCGGTCAACTTCATCACCACGATCGTCTGCATGCGTGCCCCCGGCATGACGATGTTCCGCATGCCGATCTTCGTCTGGAACGTCCTGCTGACCGCGGTCCTGGTCCTGCTGGCCTTCCCGGTGCTCGCGGCAGCGCTCCTGGCGCTGGAGGCGGACCGAAAATTCGGTGCGCACGTCTTCGACGCGTCCAACGGCGGCGCGCTGCTCTGGCAGCACCTCTTCTGGTTCTTCGGCCATCCGGAGGTGTACATCATCGCGCTTCCGTTCTTCGGGATCGTCAGCGAGATCATCCCCGTCTTCAGCCGCAAGCCGATCTTCGGCTACATCGGCCTCGTGGCCGCGACGATCTCCATCGCCGGGCTCTCGATCACCGTGTGGGCGCACCACATGTTCGTCACCGGCGCCGTGCTGCTGCCCTTCTTCTCCTTCATGACGTTCCTCATCGCGGTGCCCACCGGGGTGAAGTTCTTCAACTGGATCGGCACGATGTGGAAGGGCTCGTTGTCCTTCGAGACACCGATGCTCTGGTCGATCGGCTTTCTCGTCACGTTCCTCTTCGGCGGTCTGACCGGTGTCATCCTGGCCTCGCCGCCGATGGACTTCCACGTCTCGGACTCGTACTTCGTGGTCGCGCACTTCCACTACGTCGTCTTCGGCACCGTGGTGTTCGCGATGTTCGCCGGGTTCCACTTCTGGTGGCCGAAGTTCACCGGCAAGATGCTGGACGAGCGGCTCGGGATGATCACGTTCTGGACGCTGTTCGTCGGGTTCCACGGCACGTTCCTAGTGCAGCACTGGCTGGGCGCGGAGGGCATGCCGCGTCGGTACGCCGACTACCTCGCCAGCGACGGATTCACCGCGCTGAACACGATCTCGACGATCTCCTCGTTCCTGCTGGGCCTGTCGATGCTGCCGTTCTTCTACAACGTCTGGAAGACCTCCAAGTACGGCAAGAAGATCGAGGTCGACGACCCGTGGGGCTACGGCCGTTCGCTGGAGTGGGCGACTTCCTGCCCGCCGCCGCGGCACAACTTCGTGACCCTGCCCCGGATCCGTTCCGAATCCCCGGCGTTCGACCTGCACCACCCCTCCGTACGCGAGCTCGACGAGGCCTCGAACCGCGGTGACCGCTCCGCGACGGTGGCGCCGGGGGACAGGCAGACGTGAGCAGGACCGCAGAGGGAGAGGAGAGACGCATGGGTACCGATCCCGAGAAGGACAGCGCCCGCGGCCTGGCCCAGATGGAGGGCTATCTGCTGTGGAACGCCGAGGTCGAGGAGGCGAGGCGGCGCGCCCACCGGTTCACGGACGAGCTGCCGTGGCTCACGTCGGCCCAGCGCGAGGACGTGGAGCGCGTCTACACGGCCGACCGGGCAGCCGCCTCGCGGGCGATGCTGGTACGCGTCTCGGCCCGTGCCGCGGAACTGCGGGGCGAGTACAACGAGCGCTACCGCAGGCTCAGAACGCGCTGCGTCGCCACAGCGGTGGTCTGCGCGGGCACCGCAGGCGGAGCCTGCACGGTCGCGGCCTACCTGGCCAGATGACCCGCTGAGGTCGTCCGTTCTGCCGCCCCAGCAGGCGGACTCGCGCCCGTCTCGTAAAGATGAGAGGTGACGGGCGCGTGTGACGGGGCAGGCGAACCGACGACCGTGCAGACCCCGAGAAGGGACGAACACTGTGGCACGACCCAGGATTCTCGTTGTCGGAGCCGGATTTGCCGGGGTCGAGTGCGTACGCCGTCTGGAGCGCGGGCTCCGCCCGGGCGAAGCGGACGTCGCGCTCGTCGCACCGTTCTCGTACCAGCTCTACCTGCCTCTGCTGCCGCAGGTCGCCTCCGGCGTCCTCACCCCGCAGTCCGTCGCGGTGTCACTGCGACGAAGCAGCCGGCACCGCACGCGCATCATTCCCGGTGGGGCCATCGGAGTGGACCCGAAGGCGAAGATCTGCGTCATCCGCAAGATCACCGACGAGGTCGTCCACGAGCCGTACGACTACATCGTGCTCAGCCCGGGCAGCGTCACCCGTACCTTCGACATTCCCGGACTGCTCGACAACGCCCGCGGCATGAAGACGCTGGCCGAGGCGGCGTACGTACGTGACCACGTGATCGCCCAGCTCGACCTCGCGGACGCCAGCAGCGACGAGGAGGAGCGGGCCTCCCGACTGCAGTTCGTGGTGGTCGGCGGCGGGTACGCGGGTACCGAGACGGCCGCCTGTCTGCAACGGCTCACCAGCAACGCGGTCAGGCACTATCCCCGGCTCGACCCGAAGCTGATCAAGTGGCATCTGATCGACATCGCTCCGAAGCTGATGCCCGAGCTGGGCGACAAGCTGGGCGAGAGCGCGCTGAAGGTCCTGCGGGAACGCGGCATCGAGGTGTCGCTCGGTGTCTCCATCGCTGAGGCGGGCGCCGAAACGGTGACGTTCACCGACGGCCGGGTACTGCCCTGCCGCACGCTGATCTGGACGGCCGGTGTCACCGCGAGCCCGCTCGTCAGCACGTTCGACGCGGAGACGGTACGTGGCAGGCTCGCGGTGACCCCCGAGATGAACCTCCCCGGCTACGACGGCATGTTCGCCCTCGGCGACGTGGCGGCCGTGCCGGACCTCGTCAAGGGCGACGGCGCGGTCTGCCCGCCCACCGCCCAGCACGCGATGCGTCAGGGCCGCAGGCTGGCCGACAACCTGCTCGCGACGCTCCGGCACCAGCCGCTGCGCCCGTACGTCCACAAGGACCTCGGACTCGTCGTGGACCTCGGCGGCAAGGACGCCGTGTCCAAGCCTCTCGGCATCGAGATGCACGGGATCACGGCCCAGGCCGTGGCCCGCGGCTACCACTGGTCGGCGCTGCGGACCAACGTGGCCAAGGCGCGCGTCATGACCAACTGGCTGATCAACGCGGCGGCGGGCGACGACTTCGTCAGGACCGGATTCCAGTCCCGCAAGCCCGCGACACTGCGGGATTTCGAGTACACGGACAGCTATCTCACCCCGGAGCAGGTCCGTGAGCACACCGCGTCGCTGAACGCCCGGATGAAGTGACCGGGCGACCGCACCCGTCAGGCCGACGGCACGGTGGTGCGGATCAGGCGCAGGAAGGCGGCGTTGTCGTCGGTCTTCCTGATCCGGTCCAGCAGCGTTTCGAGTGACGTCTGGGCGTCCCTGGAGTGCAGCGCGCGGCGCAGCCCTCGTACGGCGGCCAACTCATCTGCCGACACGAGGAGTTCGTCGCGGCGGGTACCGGAAGCGGCAATGTTCACCGCCGGGTGGATGCGCTTCTCGGCCAGCGAGCGGTCGAGCCGGAGTTCCATGTTGCCGGTGCCCTTCAGCTCCTCGAAGAAGTACTCGTCGGCCCGGGAACCGGTGTCGACGAGTGCCGTGGCCAGAATGGTCAGGGAACCGCCCTCCTCGGTGAGGCGGGCGGCGCCGAAGAGCCGCTTGGGGCCGAGCAGTGCGGCGGCGTCCACACCACCGCTGAGGGTGCGTCCGCCGTTGCCGGCCGCATTGTTGTGGGCCCGGCAGAGCCGGGTGAGCGAGTCGAGCAGCATGACGACGTCCCGGCCCTGCTCGACCAGGCGCTTGGCGCGTTGCAGCGCGAGTTCCGCGAGGGCGATGTGCTCCTTGGCCGGCCGGTCGAAGGTCGAGGCGTAGACCTCGCCGCGCACCGAGCGGCGCATGTCGGTGACCTCCTCGGGCCGTTCGTCGAGGAGCACCACCATCAGATGGGACTCCGGGTGGTTCTCGGCCACGGCCGCCGCGATCTGCTGGAGGAGAACCGTCTTACCGGTCCTGGGCGGTGCGACGATCAGCCCGCGCTGCCCCTTGCCGATCGGGGCGACGAGATCGACGATGCGCGTGGAGGCGCCGCCGGACGGAGTCTCCAGTTGCAGTCGCTGCCGGGGGTGGAGCGGGGTGAGGTCGCGGAAGTGCGGGCGGCCGCGCAGCGACTGGGGTGGCAGCCCGTTGACCCGGGCGACGGCGCTCAGGGCGCGGGGCCGCTCGCAGGCGCCCTCGACGACATCCCCCTTGCGCAGGCCGTACCTGCGGATGAGCGCGGCGGGGACCTGTACGTCTTTGGGGGTGGGGCGGCCACCGGCGGAGCGCAGGGAGCCGTGCCCCTGCTGCGCGATGTCGAGGATGCCGGCGGCGGCGGTGGCCGCGGGCCGGGCGGTGGCGGATACGGGGTGTTCGAGTGTGGTGGTCATGCGGGGTGGTCCTTTCGCGGACATGCGAATGAAGGGGCCCGGCTGAGACGGGGGCGGAGATCTCACGCCCCGGAAGACGGGCAGGAAAGGCCGGTGGACGAGAGCCCGGACCGGACTGGGGAATCAATGCGATGAAGCTGGATCGCCGGTCGGAAACGACGGGCGCATCAGCTGGTGTAAATGAATCGGTACCGGAGCCTGAATGAGAGGCATGCACATGTACCGATTGCAATGTAGCACGGATCCCGGGTGCCGATGGCGGATGTGGTGCGGGTAACCCCGTTGCGGCAGGGGAGTGAGGGTGGTTTCGTACTCCGGGCGCATCCCCTCCCGACTCCGGAGCCACCTTGCCGATACAACTCACCGCCCTGACCGACCTCGACCACGGGGCCGACGACCACCGCCTGGTGTGGCTGGCGTCCGACGAGGCCGGGGTGCCCGTCGGATCGGCGTTCCTCAGGGTCTTCACACGGGAGGGGCAGGACCACCTCGCCGAACTGGAGATCCATGTGCACCCGGCGGAGCGCCGCCGGGGGACCGGCTCCCGACTGCTCGAAGCGGCCTCCCTGGCCGCCAGGGAGCACGGCCGCCGCTCCGTCGTCGCGCAGACCGAGGCCGGGTCCCCGGGAGACGGGTTCCTGCGGGCCAGGGGGCTGCGCAGGGTTCTGACCCTCACCTACGCCCGGCTGTCACTGGAGGCCGTGGACACCGCGGCCCTGACAGCCGTCACCCGGGAGCCGCATCCGGGCTACCGGCTGGAGTCCTGGGACGGCACCGTCCCCGGACCACTGGCGCAGACGTTCGCAGCGTCGCGCCGCGCCATGGACGACATGCCCATGGACGACACCGACTACGGCGCCGTCGCGTGGGACGTGGACCGGGTCATGGCCGTGGCACGGGCCGTCGAGGACCGCGGCGACCGCCTCCACACCGTCGCAGCCGTCGACGAGACCGACGGCACGATCGCGGGCTTCACCGAACTCGTCGTGCCGGGCGACGGACAGGGCGACGGCCGGCACTACGGGACGGGCGTGCTTCCCGAGCACCGGGGCCACGGGCTCGCACGCTGGATGAAGGCCGCGTCCATCCTGCGGGCCCGCGAGCGCCATCCGGACCTGGGCGGCCTGCTCGCGGACACCGCCGACAGCAACACGTACATGCGGAGCATCAACGACGCGTTCGGATACGAGGCGACGCATCGCTCGTTCGAGTACCAGCTCGACCTCTAGGGTCCGTCGTCCCCGTCAGGCCGGGCCCGGTTCCTCGTCACGCCCGGCCGTCGAGCCCAGTCCCCGGAACACCTCCAGGATCTGCTCGGCGGCCAGCGTGGCGGGCAACGAGCCCTCCCGCACACGTAGTTCGAGCTCCGGCGCGAGCGCGCGCACCCCGGGATGGCTGCGCAGGCTGTCCAACAGGTCGTCCCGCACCATGGTCCAGGTCCAGTCGACCTGCTGCTCACTCCGCTTGGCCGCGAGCCGACCCGTCGACTCGAGCAGTTCACGGTGTTGCTCCAGCCGCTCCCACAGGGTGTCCAGTCCGCTGGACTCCCGGGCGCTGCACGTCAGCACCGGCGGAGTCCAGGCCGCGTCCACGGGGTGCATCAGCCTCAGTGCGCCCGCGAGTTCACGTGCGGCGGAGCGGGCATCGCGCTCGTGCGGGCCGTCGGCCTTGTTCACCGCGATGGCGTCCGCCAGCTCCAGCACACCCTTCTTGATGCCCTGGAGCTGGTCACCGGTGCGGGCCAGCGTCAGCAGCAGAAACGTGTCGACCATATTGGCGACCGCCGTCTCCGACTGGCCGACGCCGACCGTCTCCACCAGCACCACGTCGTAGCCCGCCGCCTCCATCACCACGACGGACTCCCTGGTCGCCTTCGCCACGCCGCCCAGCGTTCCGGCGGTGGGGGAGGGGCGTACGAAAGCGGCCGGGTCCACCGCGAGCCGCTCCATCCTGGTCTTGTCGCCCAGGATGGAGCCGCCGGTGCGGCTGGAGGACGGATCCACGGCGAGCACCGCGACCCGGTGCCCGAGCCCGGTGAGCATCGTGCCGAGGGCGTCGATGAACGTGGACTTGCCGACCCCGGGCACACCGCTGATGCCGATGCGCCGGGCGTTGCCCGAGTGCGGCAGCAGTTCGCGCAGCAACTGCTGCGCAAGCGCCCGGTGATCAGGCCGGGTGGACTCGACGAGGGTGATGGCGCGCGCGATGTGCGCCCGCTTCCCGTCGAGTACCCCCTTCACATAGCTGTCGAGATCGATCTTCGGAGCCATCTGTTCAGCGGCTCACAGCTCGTGACCGAGCGAGGCGCCGAGCCGCGTCACCAGATCGTGGGCGGCGTCCGGGATCACCGTTCCCGGCGGGAACACGGCCGCCGCGCCCGCCTCGTGCAGCGCGTCGATGTCCGACGGCGGGATCACCCCGCCCACCACGATCATGATGTCCTCACGGCCCTCGGCCGCGAGCTCCTCACGCAGCGCGGGGACGAGCGTGAGGTGGCCGGCGGCCAGGGAGGAGACGCCCACGATGTGCACGTCCGCCTCGACCGCCTGCCGGGCGACCTCGCCCGGCGTCTGGAACAGCGGGCCGACGTCCACGTCGAAGCCCAGGTCGGCGAAGGCCGTCGCGATCACCTTCTGGCCGCGGTCGTGCCCGTCCTGGCCCATCTTGGCGACCAGGATGCGCGGACGCCGCCCTTCCGCCTCCTCGAACGCGTCGACCAGCGCGCGGGTACGGTCCACGGACGGCGACTCCCCTGCCTCGTTGCGGTACACACCGGAGATCGTACGGATCTGGCCCGCATGCCGGCCGTACACCTTCTCCAGCGCGTCCGAGATCTCACCCACGGTCGCCATCGCACGCGCCGCGTCGACGGCCAGCGCCAGCAGATTGCCCTCGAGCCCGGGACCCGGGTCCTTCCCGGCCGCCGCCGTCAGCGCGTGCAGCGCGTCCTGGCAGGCCCGCTCGTCGCGTTCCTCGCGCAGCCGCCGCAGCTTCTCGATCTGCTGGGTGCGGACCGAGGAGTTGTCGACCTTGAGCACGTCGATCTTCTCATCGGTCTCCACGCGGTACTTGTTGACGCCGATGACCGGCTGGCGCCCGGAGTCGATGCGCGCCTGCGTACGGGCGGCGGCCTCCTCGATGCGGAGCTTGGGGATGCCGGCGTCGATGGCCTTGGCCATGCCGCCCGCCGCCTCGACCTCCTCGATGTGCTGCCAGGCCCGCCGCGCCAGGTCGTACGTCAGCTTCTCCACGTACGCGCTGCCGCCCCACGGGTCGATGACCCGTCCCGTGCCGGACTCCTGCTGGAGGAGGAGCTGGGTGTTGCGGGCGATGCGTGCCGAGAAGTCGGTGGGCAGGGCGAGGGCCTCGTCGAGGGCGTTGGTGTGCAGGGACTGGGTGTGGCCCTGCGTCGCCGCCATCGCCTCCACGCAGGTGCGCGTGACGTTGTTGAACACGTCCTGCGCGGTCAGAGACCACCCGGAGGTCTGTGAATGGGTGCGCAGCGAGAGGGACTTGGGGTTCTTCGGCTCGAACTCCTTGACCAGCTTGGCCCACAGCAGGCGGGCCGCCCGCAGCTTCGCGACCTCCATGAAGAAGTTCATGCCGATCGCCCAGAAGAACGACAACCGCGGTGCGAACGCGTCGACGTCGAGTCCGGTGTCGCGTCCGGCCCGCAGGTATTCCACCCCGTCCGCCAGGGTGTAGGCGAGCTCCAGGTCGGCCGTGGCTCCGGCTTCCTGGATGTGGTAGCCGGAGATGGAGATCGAGTTGTAGCGCGGCATCTTCTGCGAGGTGTACGAGAAGATGTCGGAGATGATCCGCATCGAGGGCTTCGGCGGATAGATGTATGTGTTGCGGACCATGAACTCCTTCAGAATGTCGTTCTGAATGGTCCCGGCCAGCTTCTCGGGTGGTACACCCTGTTCCTCGGCGGCCACGATGTACAGCGCGAGGACGGGCAGCACCGCGCCGTTCATCGTCATCGAGACGGACATCCTGTCCAGCGGGATGCCGTCGAAGAGCTGGCGCATGTCGTAGATGGAGTCGATCGCGACACCGGCCATGCCGACGTCACCGGTCACCCGCGGGTGGTCGCTGTCGTAGCCGCGGTGTGTCGGCAGGTCGAAGGCGACCGAGAGACCCTTCTGCCCGGCCGCCAGGTTGCGGCGGTAGAAGGCGTTGGACTCCTCGGCCGTGGAGAACCCCGCGTACTGCCGGATCGTCCAGGGCTGGTTGACGTACATCGTCGGGTACGGACCTCGCAGATACGGGGCCACCCCCGGGTACGTACCGAGGAAGTCGATCCCCTCCAGGTCCTGCCCGGTGTACAGCGGCTTGACCGCGATGCCCTCCGGGGTCTCCCACAGAAGGTCACCGTCGGAAGTCCCGGAGGACTCCTTGACCGCGGAACGCCACTGGTCCTCGGTCACCTCGGCGCCGCCGCCCGGCCCGAGCTCGATGTCGGAGAAGTCGGGGATCCGCATTACGCCACACCCATACGGTCGAGAACGGAAGAGAGCACGGCCACCACGTCGCATCCGGCGAAGACGTACTCGTCGACGCCCGTGTACGTACCGGGCCGTCCGGCCAGGTACACCCGCTGCGCACCGGCTGAGACGAGCGCCTCGGCGACATCGCCGGCCTGTTCGGCGTAGAGCGCGTCACTGGAACACAGACAGACCACGTCCGTACCCGCGTCCGCGAACGCCGCGGCGGCCGACGAGGCGTCCACCTGGACAGGCTCGTGGACGGTTTCGATGCCGCCCGCCCGGAACAGGTTCGCGGCGAACGAGGCGCGCGCGGTGTGTGCCGCGGCAGGCCCGAGCGCGGCGATCAAGACCCGCGGCCGGGCGCCGGTCGCCGACAGATGGGCGTCCGAACGGGCGCGCAGCGCCTCGAAGGCCTCGTCGCGACGGACGACCGGAAGGCCGCCACGCGCCGGGGCCGGCGGCAGCGGCTCGCGTTCCACGGTGCGCTCCGCGAGTTGCGGGAACTCGCTGACGCCGGTGATCGGCTCCTTGCGCCGCGCCAGATCCTTGCTTCGGGCGGCCCAGGTGGCCGCGATGCGCTCCGCGACCATGCCGGAGCCGAGCGCCGCGGCCTGACCGCCCGTCCGCTCGATCTCCTGGAAGAACGCCCAGGCGGCGTCCGCGAGTTCCTCGGTCAGCCGCTCCACATACCAGGAGCCGCCCGCCGGGTCGATGACCCGGGCCAGATGGGACTCCTCCAGGAGGATCGTCGACGTGTTGCGGGCGATGCGCCGGGCGAACGCGTCCGGCAGGCCCAGCGCGTGGTCGAAGGGCAGCACGGTCACGGCGTCCGCACCGCCGACTCCCGCGCCCAGACAGGCCAGCGTGGTCCGCAGCATGTTCACCCACGGGTCGCGGCGGGTCATCATCACCGGCGACGTCACCGCGTGCTGGCGCTGCGCCCCGGCCGCCGGTGCCCCGCAGACCTCGGCGACCCGCGCCCACAGCCGGCGCGCGGCCCGCAGCTTTGCGATCGTCAGGAACTGGTCGGCGGTGGCCGCGTACCGGAACTCCAGCTGAGCGCACGCCTCTTCGACACCGAGCCCGGCCTCGGTCAGCGCCCGCAGATAGGCGACGCCCGTGGCCAGCGAACTGCCCAGCTCCTGGGCGGCGGACCCGCCGGCCTCGTGGTAGGGCAGCGCGTCCACGGTCAGGGCCCGCAGTCCGGGGAACCCGGCCGCGCAGTGCTTCGCCCAGCGGACGGCCGACATCGTATCCGCCGCGCCGCCGCTTCGGGCAGCCTGCCCCAGCGGGTCGGCGCCGAGGTTGCCGCGCACCGAATCCGCCGGTACGCCGCGCTCCGCGTGGAGCCTGAGCAACTCCGCCGCAGCGGCGTCGAGTTCGTCTCCGGCTTCGAGTACGAGCGGTGCCAGGTCGAGGTGCACGCCTTCCAACGCCCGAGCCAGACCGGAGACCGGCACACCGCCGGCGCCCCCGACGGTCAGCCACAACGAGGTGGCGCCGTTCTCCAGATCACCGAGCAGGGCCTCGTTGAGCCGAACGGGATCCGTCGACGCGTGCCGCTGCCGTACGCCCCAGCCGCCCGCCGCAGTGCCCTGCGGTGTGCTGCCGCGGGTGAAGGGGGCGAAGCCCGGGAGGCCGGCATCGGGCGCGTCGTCGCGCGAGGTGTAGAGGGGGCGGGTGATGAGCCCGTCCTCCACCGTGGTGGACAGTGCTTTCTCGGCGGCCGAACCCGAAACATCCTTGCCCGACTTGCGCAGCACACCTTCGACAAGGCTCTGCCACTGCTCGTGGGCGGGATCAGGGAACTCGGCGGCCAACGAAAGCCCGTCGGCAGGCAGGACCGTCATGCCCAGATGCTAGGACAGGTCTCAGATGAGCAGCAGAGGCTCGACCTGTGACCTTGCCCTCTCCGAGCGCACTTGATCCTGTACATACGGTCGCGTAACCCATCGGTCGTACGGACCTGCGGATCACTGCGGTCCGGAACGTCCGGTCGCGTACTCCGCTCGTACGGACCTGCGGCTCACCGCGGTCCGGAGGTCCTGCGCCGGCCCCCACCGGCACCGGACGACGCACCGCCGCCGCAGTCGTGGCCGCTGCCCGATGCTCCGCCGACTGGTGATGATTTGCCACAATGCAGCAATAAATGTCCGAAGTTATGCTGCTGGCAATTCATCCTTTCGGAGAGGACACGCCCGTGGCTGTCGGACCTGTGGAGTACCTCGTCGTCGCCTTCCCCGGCAGCCGGTTCACCGGGGCCATCGCCCCGGCGCTGGCCGAAGCGGTCGCGTCCAAGGCGGTGCGCATCATCGATCTGACCTTCGTGTACCGGGCGGAGGACGGTTCGATCGACATCGTCGAACTGGAGGACCTCGACCCCGACGACCTCGTCTCCTTCGAGCCGGTCGAGGGCGAGGTGAGCGGCATGCTGAACAGCGACGACATCAGGACGCTGGGCGAGAGCGTGCCGCCGGGCAGTTCCGCGGCGCTGATCGTGTGGGAGGACCTCTGGGCGCTGCCGCTCACCGAGGCGGTCCGTGCGTCGGGCGGTCAGCTAGTCGCCCATGAGCGGATTCCCGCCGATGTCGCGGAGGCCGCTGTCTCCGCAGCCGCTTCGGCACGCTGATCCCGCACGGCACCGCACTGGAAAGGCCTATGACATGCCGATCTTTCGAGGACCTGGAATGAACCGTCGCGGACCCGGCCTGCTCGGGGCGGTGGCGCGTACGGCGGTTGTCGCGGGTACCGCCTCCGCGGTCGGCGGCCGCGTCCAACGGCACCAACAGGCGAAGTTCGCCGAGGACGACGCCGAGCAGATGGCCGCGGAGCAGGCGCGCGGACAGACGCAGGCGCAGTCCGCCCGGCAGCAGGCGGCCGAGCCGCCCGTCGACGATCTGATCAGCCGCCTGGAGCGCCTGGCCGAGCTGAAGAAGCAGGGCATTCTGACCGATGCCGAGTTCGATTCCCAGAAGAGAAAACTTCTGGAGGAGTGATGTGCGCCGGGCGGGCAGTCGCCCGCCCGGCGGAATCCCTGGTAGCGAACCCGTTCTTCCCGCGGCCGTCCCGGCGCTTCCCGACGCTTCGCGGCGCGTGAATGCGCGGTGTGCGCAGCGATGTATTTCGTCCGACTGATCAGTGGGGCCCGGTGCGGTCCCCGGTCTGGTCCGGCGGGGCGGCACCGATCCGGCCCGGGGCTTCCCGGCTTCGCGCGGACCCGCGGCGGACCTGGCGGACCTGGCGGACCTGGCCGGAAGTCCTGAGTGGCGATTCCCTCTTCCTCTCTTCCTCCCTTCCTCTCATTCCTTTCGGCTGCCCGGCACGCCCGATCGATGATCACCGGCGTTTTACTTTGTCGATTTCCCGACATCATGCGACTTTTGATCCGGCCAGGCCGAAATCAATTTCGGATCCGTGTCGGGAAAAGAGGAAGTTCATCGTGCAAACCGCCAGGGCCGTCCCGGCAGCCTCTGTTCTCAACCTGCGGGACCTGGGCGGCATCGCCTTGGGACCCGGCCGGCAGGTGCGGCCGGGCATGGTGCTGCGCTCCGGTCAGCTCAGTGGCTTCGACCCGGTGCACGACGCGGCGGTGGCCGAACTGGGCATCCGTACCGTCGTCGATCTGCGGACCGCGGACGAGCGGGCCTCGGCTCCCGACCGTCTGCCGCCCGGAGCCCGCCTGTTCGTCGCCGACGTGCTCGGGGACGACCCGGGCGTGGCACCGGCCCGGCTCCGCGCCCTGCTCGCCGATCCGGTCGAGGCGGAGAAGCTGCTCGGCGGCGGGAAGGCCGAGGAGATGTTCGCGGAGACGTACCGGCAGATGGTGCTCTCACCGCGTGCGGCTGCCGCCTACCGGGCCTTCGTGGAGACGGCCGCCGACGACGCCGCGCGCCCCGTGCTCTTCCATTGCACCGCGGGCAAGGACCGCACGGGTTGGGCGACTGCCGTGCTGCTGCTGCTTCTCGGCGCTTCGAGGGACGTCGTGAGGACGGAGTTCCTCGCGGTGAACCCGGTGGTGCGCGTGGCCTTCCGTCCGCACGTGCAGAGCTTCCTCGACGCCGGCGGTGACCCCGAGATCGCCTCCGCGATCATCGAGGTCCGGCCCCGCTATCTCGACACGGCTCTGGACGCGATGGACGAACGCTGGGGAGGGCTTGACGGGTACGCGCGCGACGGGCTGCGTATTCCCGTCCCCGTGCTGCGGCGGCTGCGCGGCGAGCTCGTGGCGACCGACCAGTGACTTGAGCCGCGGATTCCGCGGTCCCAGGACACCAACTGCTGTCGGGTGCCGGAACACCTCTGTGCCACCCCGATGCGCGCGGGTCGGCGGACGGAAGCCGCGCTGCTCCTCTGAAGTCACGGCGGCCGCAGCCTGATGGTGCTGCCTGCCGGTCAGCAGTGCTGGCAGTGCGTTCGGTCCGCGCCGAAGCCCGCTGTGCCCGTCCCGTGACACGGGACGGGCACAGCCGACGGGCCCGGCCAATGGTCACGGCATGCCTTTCGCCGCCCGCGCGTGTGCGCCGGCGGCGAAAGGCAGGTCTGCGGGAGAGGCGGAGGCCGGGGTCATGCGTGCACGTCCGCGCGCGGGCCCGCGGCGTGGGCGACTGTGCGCCTCACACGTTCAACAGCCGTTCGGTGAGGTCGCGGTAGTGCTGCAGGGTGACCCGCAACTCCTCGGTTCGCATACCGGGGTCGTCGTCCCGTCCCGCGGTGCCGAGTGTGCGCCGGTACTCCCTGAGCGCGTCCGTGAGGCCGTCGACAGCGGTGTCGAACGTGCTCTCGGCTTCCTCGACCGCCCGGCGCGGGCTCTCGACGAACTCGCTCACCGCGTGCTGGAGCCGCTCGGAGAGCCGGTGGTGGTCAGCGTCCGGGAAGAGGGGGCGGGCTGCGCCGGGTGTGCCTTCCCCGGCGGACGACCGGTGGCCGGATACCGAATCGCCGGGCAGGGCGTCTCCGGGCAGGGCGGCCGCGGCGGGGGCCTTCACACGCGGCTTCCCGGCCGGGGGACCGCTCGGCTTCCGTGCGGTGTCCGTCGTTCCGGCGTCCTTGGGTCCGGAGTCCACCGCGCGGGCGTCCGTTGCGCCGTGGGCCGGTGCGCGGTCGGGGGCGGCGGCCCTGGGCCTCTCGGCCATTTCGGGGGCCTCGGTCGGGGTGGCCCTGGGCTTCTCGGCCACTTCGGGGACCTCAGTGGGGAAGCGAGGTGTGGATCCCGTGTCGTGAGTCATGCCGTGCCACTTCCTTCCGCGTGGTGCGGGTGCCGGCGAACCGGCCGGTCCGTGCCGTTCGATGCGAGTACGTCGAACAGGCCGCGGGCCTCCAGCATTGCCTCCCGCATCTCCTCCGTACCGCCGTCGCCCTGTCTGGCGGCGTGCACCCGGCGATAGCCGTTGACATGTTCGGCGTGGTGAACGGAGAGTGCGGCGCTCTGCTCCCCGAAGTCCCTGCCGTCGGGGAAGCCCAGGTCGCGTGCCAGTTCGGCCAGCAGGGCGTCCGCCTCGGCGACTGCCTGCTGGGGTGCGTCCACGAAGCCGGCCTCGATCCGGGTCCACCGGTCCTCGTACTGGGTGCGCGCCTCGGGCGTCAACGGACGCTCGTGCAAGGAGCGGTGCCGCTTCAGCCGCTCGTGCAGCTCGTGTTCGGCGGCCTTCGCGTCGCCGTTATGGCGTGCGACGGTCCGGTCGTACTCGGGTCCGAAGCGTCGCCGAATCCCGCGCCCGCCCGTCTGCCGTGCGTAGCGGAAGGCCAGTGCGCAGGCCGCCACGAGGACGACCGCGACGATGATCACTACGGTCGTCATGGTCACCACTCCTGTCGGTTCTCGGTCCGCATGTCGCTGTGTTCCACTCTCACCATCCCTTTCGGATCGTTGCCCCGGCGCCGTATCGGCCGGGCGTGCTGCTCGTGTACCCCGCCGGCCGCGTTCAAGGCCCCGGCCTTGCCGCCGACTGCGTTCCTGGCGGGCTCCGGCCGCCGCTGAACGGCCGTTGGGTATCGTGAAGGGGCTGCATCACACGCATCTCCGAGAGGGGCATCACGGTGACCGAGCGCAAACCTGCGGGCGTCAGTTTCGAGTCGTGGGTCGACAAACAGATTCGTGAATCCGAACAGCGTGGTGACTTCGCCCAGCTGCCGGGATTCGGGAAGCCGCTCGAAGGCCTCGACCGCCCGTACGACGAGGCGTGGTGGATCAAGGCGAAGATGCAGCGCGAGGGCATGTCCGTGCTCCCGCCTTCGCTGGCCCTGCGCAAGGAGGCGGAGGACACTCTCGCGGCGGTGCCGGGGACACGGACCGAGGCCGAGGTGCGGCGGATGCTGAACGAGGTGAACGAGAAGATCACCGAGGCCGTCAGGCGTCCGCCACAGGGACCGCCCCTGAACCTGAAGCCTTTCGATATCGAGGTCCAGGTCGAGGAGTGGCGCGCCGCCCGACGCTCCACCTGAGGCTGTCGGCGGCTTGCCCGTCCCGGGTGCGTAATACTCGATACATGAGATCAGGCATTACGTCGCGCGGTCGCCGGGTTCTGGGCGAAGAAGTGTCGATCAGACGGGCCGAGGCCCGGGACACGAAGCGTCTGACCCGGCTGGTCCGGACCTCCGGTGCCTATGAGGGGCCGTACGCGCCCATGGTCGCCGGATACCAGGTGGGGCACGACTACGTCGAGACGCACAGGGTCTTCGCAGCCGTGGGCGAAACCTCTGATCGGCTGCTCGGCTTCTACGCCCTGATCCTCGACCCGCCCGAACTCGACCTCATGTTCGTCGCCGACGACGCGCAGGGCGCAGGCATCGGACGCGTGCTCATCGGGCACCTGAGGGACGAAGCGCACGAGGCCGGCCTCGCCGAGGTGCGCATCGTGTCGCATCCGCCGGCCGAGGGTTTCTACAGGAGTGTGGGAGCCCGGCGAACCGGCACCGTGAGAGCCGCGCCGCCGGCGGTGATGTGGGACCGTCCCGAACTGGTACTGCCGGTCGACTGAGGCGGGCAGGGGGCCGGAGTGCTCGCGACATGGGCCGGTACCCGCTCACTGGACGGGCCACGGCCCACCCGGAGGTCTACCGTGTGGAAACAGGGCGCGTCACAGGCGCTGCGCGTACCGGACGGAGGTCCATGGTGAGCCCACCCGGGGAGGAGCGCGGACAGGACCGGGGCTGGGGGCGCCAGGAGACGGCGGAGGAGCGGGCCGACCGCCGGTGGACCGATCTGCTCCAGGAGCTTCGCGTCGCCCAGACCGGCGTGCAGATCCTCTTCGGCTTCCTGCTCGCCGTCGTCTTCCAGCCGCGTTTCGTGGACCTCTCCGACACCGATCGCACGATCTACGTGGTCACGGTGATGTTCGGCTCCGCCACGGCAGGTGCGCTCATCGGACCGGTGTCGTACCACCGGCTCCTCACCGGACGGCGGCTGAAGCCCCAGACGGTCACCTGGGCGTCACGCCTGACCGTGATCGGGCTGATCCTGCTGTTCTGCACGATGTGCTCGGCGCTCCTGCTCATCCTGCGGGTGGCGTTGCACAACGCGCTCGCCCTCTGGCTGGTCGGCGGGATGGCGCTGTGGTTCCTGGTCTGCTGGTTCGTCTTCCCGGCCTGGGCGCTGGCCCGGTCCCACGGCCGCCGGGAGGGATGACGGCGCCCGCGGTCAGTCCGTGCCGGTGGCCCCGGCCTTGTGGACGTCCGTGAGGGTGAAGAGTCCGCCGTCCGGATCGATCAGCGTCGCCTCGCGTCCCTCCGGCCGGGACAGCTCCTCGACCAGGGAACCACCGTGCTCGTGTGCCGAAGCGATGGCGGCGCTGACGTCGTCCACCGGGAAATTGACCTGCCAGTGCGGACGGACCAGCGGATCGGGGGCCGCCTCGTCGGCCCCCGAGCTGATTCGGGCCAGCTGGCGTCCACCGCACTGCACGACCACCTCGTCCTTCGCGTACTCCACCTCGCAGGAGCCGGGCCGGCCGGTGGCCCAGTCCAGGACCTCGCCGTAGAAGATCGCGGCGTCGAAGGCGTTCCGCGTGCGCAGCCGCAGCCAGGCGTGCGCATGGCCGTCCGGGGCGGGGGGTGAGGTCGCGGGCGCGGTCCGCTCCCAGATGCCGAACCCCGCGCCGTCCCGGTCGGCGGCCAGTGCGCCGCGCCCCTTGCCCAGTGCCAGCGGGCCGACCGCCACGGTGCCGCTGCGCTCCCGGATCCGGGCAGCTGTCACATCCGCGTCCTGGACGGCGAAATACGGTGTCCACGCCACCGCGACGCTGAAGGTGGTCGCCACAGCACCGATCCCGGCGACGGGTACGTCGCCGCGGCGGGCGACCGAGAACTCCTGACCGAGCTTGCCCGGCCGGAACGTCCAGCCCATCACCGGGCCGTAGAACTCCTGCGCGGATTCCAGGTCCCGGGTCATCAGGTTGACCCAGCAGGGCGCCGCCGGCCCGGTCAGGGGTGCGGGCGCGGATGCCTTGCTCGGGGTGCTTCCGGTCATGGTCCTACTGCCTTCATCGGGAGTGCGGCAGATGTGTGCCGGTGGCCTTCGGGACGTGACCAGCCTCGCCGCGGGCGGGTGCTCCCGCAACACGCGGCCCCGCCACCCGGTGCGGTCGCCGAAAGGGCGGCCCGGGTGGCGGGCAGGTGTTCCGGGACGGTGGTGGAAGCAGTCCCCGGAACCGCGACGCAAGGCCGCTCAGTCGCGCCGTTCGTCGTTGTCCCGGTGGATGGTCTCGTTCCCGTGGTCGCCGAGCTCGTAGGGCGACAGCCCCCGGCCGTCGGCGGGGAAGTCGTCGTCCCCGTGGACGTCGCGCTCCTCGACGTGGGTGCGGTGGTCCGGTGCCACCGGCTGCTCCTCGGGCCTGGGCGGCGGCAGCTCCTCGGCGCGCCGACGCCTGCCCAGCCAGACGGCGCCGATCAGCACAGCCACCAGGATCACGCCGACAACGCCCAGCACCGCCCCGGTCGCGCCCCGTCCGTCCGCGAGGGTGAGGGCCAGGGAATTCAGGGCTCCATCCGATACGTCCATGCTTGCCGGATACCCCGGGGCGGGCCCGTCACTCGACTCTGGCGTCGAATTCATGTTTTAAGTGGATATCAACACCGAAAGTGTTTGGGACGCGTGAGGCTGCCCGCCGCGTACCCGGCGGATACCCGGGTCGCCCGTGTCGCAGGCCGCCGCCTGCGGGGTGAGCCTGGAGGTAACCCCTTGGGAAGGAACCGCGGTGAACAGCACACAGGACAAGCAGCAGTCCGAGGCGAGCCGGGACGGCCGTGAGGTGTCGGTCGTCGTCAGCGGGTGCGAGAAGGACGACGCGCGCACGGTCTTCGACGTGCTGCGGGCGGCCTTCGTCACCGACCGGGCCTCGGTCGACGTACCGCAGGACGTCACCGGCAAGCGGCCCACGGCATGGGTCGTGACCGTCGACGTAACCGAGGCCCGAGTGGTGTCCGGGCCGGTGCGGATCGGTGCGCCCGTCACCGCCGACGTGCAGGGCGGCTACTGGGCGGTCGACCGGCTCCGGCAGAGCCTGGCGGGCGCCTTCGCCGTACGGGTCGTGGGCACCGTGTCCGGTGACCAGGAGGAGGAGGTCCGCCTGCGGCTGGAGAACAAGTAAGGGATGTCCCGTAATCCCTGGCGGGCGCGCGACGACGGCTACGGCACCTCGCGGCGTTGTCGGAACGCCCGAATGCGTCCAGTACGCGTGCTGCCCTCTGCCTTGCGATGCACTGCATCCGACGCTTGCGATGCACCGCATCCGACGCCGCGCGCCGATCCACCACGGACTACGGGACAGCCCTTAGGCCGAACGCTCCGCCTGCCCGGGTTCATGACGCGGAGCCGCCGCCCGACTGGTAGAAAGCGGACGAAACGACCTCTTTCGAAAGGTACAGCCACGTGGAGCCGACCAGTCCGAGGAGGGGCGGCGAGGGGGAGGAGCGGGCGACCGGCCACCATTCCGCCCTCACCCTGAACATCAACGGAACCGAGCACACCCTGACGCTCGACCACCGCACCACGGTCCTGGACGCACTGCGCCTGCACCTGGGCCTGACCGGGGCGAAGAAGGGGTGTGACCACGGCCAGTGCGGCGCCTGCACCGTGCTCGTCGACGGCCGTCGCGCCAACAGCTGTCTGCTTCTGGCCGTCGCCCACGACGGAGCCCGGATCACCACGGTCGAGGGCCTGGCCGACGGCGACCGGCTGCACCCGCTCCAGGCGGCCTTCCTGCAGCGGGACGCACTCCAGTGCGGGTACTGCACGCCGGGCCAGATCTGCTCGGGCATCGGGGTGCTGGGCGAGGCTCAGGACGGCTTCCCCTCCCACGCCACCCCGCACACCGCGCCCGTCGTCGCCCCGATGCCCCTCGACGCCGCCGAGATCCGCGAACGGATGAGCGGCAACCTGTGCCGGTGCGGCGCGTACCCCCGCATCGTCGAGGCGATCGTGGACGTCGCGTCGTGAAACCCTTCGCATATCTGCGCGCGGCATCGGTCGCCGAAGCGGTCCGCGAGCGCGCCGCCCATCCCGGTGCCCGGTTCCTGGGCGGTGGCACCAACCTGGTCGACCTGATGAAGCTCGGTGTGGAGAGCCCAGGCCTGCTCATCGACGTCAGCCGGCTGCCACTGGACCGGGTGACGGACACCGCCGACGGTGGACTGCGCATCGGAGCCACCGTCCGCAACAGCGATCTGGCAGCCCATCCCGCAGTGCGTACGCGCTATCCCGCGCTCTCCCAGGCACTGCTGGCGGGGGCCTCCGGGCAGTTGCGCAACACCGCCACCACCGGCGGCAATCTGCTCCAGCGCACCCGCTGTCCGTACTTCCAGGACACGTCGAAGCCCTGCAACAAGCGGGAACCCGGCACCGGCTGTCCGGCCCGTGAGGGCGTCCACCGCGACCTTGCCGTCATCGGTCACTCCTCCGCGTGCGTCGCCACCCACCCTTCGGACATGGCGGTGGCGCTCGCCGCCCTCGACGCCGCGGTCCTCCTGCGGGGACCGGACGGCGAACGGACCGTGGCCGTCACCGACTTCCACCGGCTGCCCGGGGACGAACCGAGCGTGGACACCGTGATCCGGCCGGACGAGATGATCACCGAGGTGGTCCTGCCGCCGCTGCCCGACGGTGCGGTCTGCCTCTATCGCAAAGCCCGCGACCGTGCCTCGTTCGCGTTCGCCCTGGCCTCCGTGGCTGCTGTCCTGCGGGTACGCGAAGGGCGGATCGAGCACACCGCGCTGGCGTTCGGCGGACTCGCCCACCGGCCGTGGCGCGCCCGCACCGCCGAGGAGGCGCTGCGCGGCGCACCTGCCACCGATGCCGCGTACCTGAGCGCGGTGGACGCCGAGCTCGCCTCGGCCCGGCCGCTGCGCGACAACGCGTTCAAGGTGGCCCTGGCCCGCAATCTGGCCGTTGACGCCTTGGCCGCACTCGCCGCCCGCCCCTGAAGCCGCCCGCCCCTGAAGCCGCCCGCCCCTGAAGCCGCCCGCCCCTGAAGCTGCCCGCTGCCGAAGCTGCCTGCTCCCGAAGGCGCCCGCCCCTGAGGGCCGCCCGTCTCTGAAAGCCACCCGCTCCCGAAGGCGCCTCCCCCCGACCGCCCGCACCGAAGAGCCGAGGAACCCCGCCATGAGCCACGCCCCCCAGCCGCTCGGCGCCCCCGTCGTCCGCCGCGAGGGCCGGGACAAGGTGACCGGCGCCGCGCGCTACGCCGCCGAGCTCAACCTGCCCGGCTGTCTGTACGCCTGGCCCGTGCCGGCCACCGTGCCCCGCGGACGGGTCACCGCGATCCGGACCACCGACGCTCTTTCGCTCCCCGGCGTCCATGCCGTCCTCACTCACGAGAACGCGCCACGGACCCAGGAGCCGGACGACCCGATCCTCGCCGTACTCCAGAACGACCGGGTGCCGCACCGGGGCTGGCAGATCGCCCTCGTGGTGGCGGACACCCTCGAAGGCGCGCGGGCAGGCGCGGAGGCGCTCCACATCACCTACGAGAGGGCCGCGCACGACGTCGTCCTCACCGCGGACCACGCCGGCCTGTACACCCCGCAGAACGCCAACGGCGGATACCCGGCCGTGCGTGAACGCGGCGACTTCGACCGGGCCTTCGCGGCCGCACCCGTTCAGGTGGACGCCACGTACACGATCGGGCCGCTGCACAACCACCCCATGGAGCCGCACTCCTCGACCGCCCACTGGTCGGCGGACGGACGGCTCACCCTGTACGACTCCAGCCAGGGCGCCACCAAGGTGCGCGACAGCCTCGCCACCGTGTTCGGACTCCGGCCGGACCAGGTCACCGTCGTCTCGCGGCACGTCGGCGGCGGTTTCGGCAGCAAGGGCACGCCGCGCCCCCAGGCCGTGCTCGCCGCCATGGCCGCGCTCCACACCGGGCACCCCGTGGAGCTCGCCATGCCGCGGCGCCACATGGCGGCTGTCGTCGGCCACCGGGCACCCACCGTGCAGCGCGTCCGGCTCGGTGCGGATAGCGACGGCACGCTCACCTCGGTGGCCCACGAGGTCATCACCCACACCTCCAAGGTCAAGGAGTTCGTGGAGCAGGCCGCCGTACCGGCCCGCGTGATGTACGGATCCGCACACAGCCGGACCGTCCACCGGGTCACCGCGCTCGACGTCCCGAGCCCTTCGTGGATGCGGGCCCCGGGCGAGGCGCCCGGCATGTACGCCCTCGAGTCGGCCGTCGACGAACTCGCCTCGGCCGTCGGGCTCGACCCCGTCGAACTGCGGCTGCGCAATGATCCGGCCGAGGAGCCCGACTCCGCCAAGCCCTTCAGCAGCCGCAACCTGGCCGCCTGTCTCCGGGAAGGCGCGGCACGCTTCGGCTGGAGCGACCGTGACCCGCGTCCGGGAGCCCGCCGGGAAGGCGCCCTGCTGCTCGGTACGGGCGTCGCCGCCGCCACGTACCCCGTCTACGCCGGCGCCTCCCACGCCTCTGCGCACGCGGCGTCCGACGGCTCCTACCGCATTGCCGTCGACGCCACCGACATCGGCACCGGCGCACGGACCGTACTCGCCCAGATCGCCGCGCACGTGCTTCGGACGCCGGTGGAGAACGTGACAGTCGACATCGGCGACAGCGATCTGCCGGACGCCCCGCTGGCCGGCGGCTCCTCGGGGACCGCTTCCTGGGGCTGGTCCGTGCATAAGGCGGCCACCGCCCTTCTGGAGCGGCTCGGCGGGCACGCCGGACCGCTGCCCGCCGGGGGAGTGACCGTCACAGCGGACACCGTCGAGGAGACGGCCGCCGAGTCCGCCTATGCGCGTCACGCGTTCGGGGCCCATTTCGCGGAGGTCGCGGTCGACTCCCGGACCGGCGAGGTCCGAGTGCGCAGGATGCTCGGCGTCTTCGCGGCCGGGCACATTCTCAACTCGCTCACCGCACGCTCCCAGTTCATCGGCGGCATGATCATGGGGCTCGGCATGGCCCTGACCGAGAGCAGCACCGTGGACCCGGTCTTCGGTGACTTCACCGAGAGCGACCTCGCCTCCTACCACGTGCCGGCCTGCGCCGACGTGACCGGCCTGGAGGCGCACTGGATCGACGAGGACGACCCGCACCTCAATCCCATGGGCAGCAAGGGCATCGGGGAGATCGGCATCGTCGGCGCGGCCGCGGCGATCGGCAACGCCGTCCATCACGCCACCGGCATCCGGTTCCGCACGCTTCCGCTCACTCCGGACCGCCTGCTGCCGTGTCTGTCCTGAGATCGGCCCGGCGCCCACGGGTGCATCGGTGCCGGTCACCGGGGGTGCGGGGCCGGATGTGTTGCGCAACCGGCTCTGCGGCCTCACCCTAAGGAGTGACCCAGAAGTGACATCTGCTCACTCTTCGTATTCGGGGGTCGTTGGTTGAACGAGGCGAAGCACGTGGGCCTCGATGTGAGGAGCCTCGACGATGACCGTTCCACTCGACCGGCACTATCTGGTCGAACTCCAGGTATCGGCAGAGCGTGTGTCCCAGCTGCGACGAATCGTGGCCGCACATCTCCGCCACTGGAGTCTCGAACTCCACATCCGGCCCGTGTGCCGCGCTGTGGAGGAGCTGCTGACCAACGTCCAGCGGCACGTCGGTGACGACAACACCTGTGTCCTCGAACTCCGCTGGTCCGGACGGCACCTCACGGTCTCCGTCGCCGACAACGGATCCGATATGCCGCGGCTGCTCCACGAGGGCGGCGGCCTGAGCCGGGTCATGGCCCTCAGTGACAGCTGGGGCACCTGCCGGACCACCGAGGGCAAGGTCGTCTGGTTCACCCGGTATGCGCAGGAGCCCCAGTACATCGAGCTGGTGCCGCTGCCGCCGCTGCCCGGAGTGCGCGAGTCCCGCCGGACGCCGGCCGTGGTCACGGAGTTCCCCACGGCCGCCCCGGTCCGCACCGAGGCCCCCGCCCTCGTCTGAGGCGCAGCACGGACAAGCCCCACGCACCTTCCCGGCACACAGCCCTCTCCGGCGCGGATCGCATGCACACGCATGCATGGTCCGCGCCGGTCGGGTATGCGGATGGCGGGGCCCGCGTTGCGCAGCCGCGTGCGGCGCGGCACGGTCGAAGTACCGATGCAAGGAGGCCACAGCCATGCCCATCGCGACGGTCAACCCCGCGAACGGCGAGACGCTCAGGACGTTCGACGCACTGGGAGCGGACGAGATCGAGCGGCGGCTCGCCGCTGCGGACGCCGCCTTCCGGGAGTACCGCACCACCGGATTCGGTGAACGGTCGCGGCTGCTGAACCGGGCCGCCGACCTCCTCGACGAGGACCAGCAGGACATCGCCCGCACCATGACCCTGGAGATGGGCAAGCCCGTCAAGGCATCCCGTGCCGAGGCCGCGAAGTGCGCCAAGGCCATGCGCTGGTACGCGGCCCACGCCGAGGAGCTCCTCGGCGACGAGCACCCCTCACCCGCCGACGTGGAGGACTCCGGTGCGTCCCGCGCCTACGTCCACTACCGGCCGCTCGGCACCGTGCTCGCCGTGATGCCGTGGAACTTCCCGCTCTGGCAGGTCGTGCGGTTCGCGGCCCCCGCGCTCATGGCCGGCAACACCGGTCTGCTGAAACACGCATCGAACGTGCCGCAGACCGCGCTGTACCTGGGCGACCTGTTCCACCGGGCCGGCTTCCCGGCCGGCTGTTTCCAGACGCTGCTGGTGGGCTCCGGAGCCGTCGAGGCGATCCTGCGCGACCGCCGGGTGGCCGCGGCCACCCTGACCGGCAGCGAACCGGCCGGCCGCGCCGTCGCAGCCGTCGCGGGCGACGAGGTCAAGCACACCGTCCTGGAACTCGGCGGCAGTGACCCGTACCTCGTGCTGCCGTCGGCCGACGTCGCCAAGGCGGCGCGCACCGCAGTCACCGCCCGCGTCCAGAACAACGGGCAGTCCTGTATCGCCGCCAAACGGTTCATCGTGCACACGGAGGTGTACGAGGAGTTCGCCGAACGCTTCACCGTGGGCATGCGCGACCTGACCGTCGGCGATCCCCTGGAGGAGTCCACCGACATCGGCCCGCTCGCCAGCGAACAGGGGCGCACCGATCTGGAGGAGCTCGTCGACGACGCCGTGCGCCGGGGTGCGAACGCCCTGTGCGGCGGCAGCCGGCCGGAGGGCCTGACCGGTGGACTGGAGCGGGGCTGGTTCTACGCTCCCACCGTCCTCGCCGGGATCACTCCCGCCATGCGCATCCACCACGAGGAGACCTTCGGTCCCGTCGCCACGCTCTACCGGGCAGACAGCCTCGACGAGGCCGTGGAGCTGGCCAACGACACGCCCTTCGGGCTCAGTTCCAACGTATGGACCCGCGACGCCGAGGAAAGCCGCCGCTGCATCCGCGATCTGGAGGCGGGCGGCGTCTTCTTCAACGGCATGACGGCCTCGCACCCCGCGCTGCCGTTCGGCGGGGTGAAGCGCTCCGGATACGGACGTGAGCTCGCCGGTCACGGCATCCGCGAGTTCTGCAACGCCACCACCGTCTGGTACGGCCCCGAGCCGCGGTAGCCGGCCACCGGACAAGCCCCCCGGGAACGGACCACCGCACACGCCCGCCGGGAACGGCTCACCGCACACGCCCCCGGGAACGGATCACCGCACACGCCCGCCCGGAACGGACCACCGAACAAGCCCGCAGAGAGGTGACCATGAGCGACGCCCCGCCCTCCTCATCCACGACCGGCCCGACCGATGAGGAGATCGCCGCGCTCGACGCACACTGGCGGGCCGCCAACTACCTGGCCGTCGGACAGATCTACCTGATGTCCAATCCGCTGCTGACCCGCCCGCTCGTCCCCGAGGACATCAAGCCACGGCTCCTCGGCCACTGGGGCACATCGCCGGGGCTCAACCTCGTGTACACGCACCTCAACCGCGTCATCAAGTCGCGCGGCACCCCCGCGCTGTGCGTCTGGGGTCCCGGACACGGAGGCCCTGCCGTCCTCGCCAACTCCTGGCTGGAGGGCAGCTACTCGCAGACGTACCCCGACGTCAGCCGGGACGCAGCGGGCATGGGCCTGCTGTTCAAGCAGTTCTCCTTCCCCGGCGGCGTCCCCAGCCACGTCGCGCCGGAGACGCCCGGTTCCATCCACGAGGGCGGTGAACTGGGCTATGCCCTCGCCCATGCCTACGGCGCCGCACTCGACCACCCGGACCTGCTGGTCACCTGTGTCATCGGCGACGGCGAGGCGGAGACCGGGCCGCTCGCCGCCTCCTGGCACGCCAACAAGTTCCTCGATCCCGTCCACGACGGAGCCGTCCTTCCGGTCCTCCATCTCAACGGCTACAAGATCGCCAACCCGACCGTCCTCGACCGCATCCCGGAGACGGAGCTCGACGCCCTGCTGCGCGGCTACGGACACGAACCCCTGTACGTGGCGGGGAGCGACCCCCTCACGGTGCACCGGGCAATGGCCGCCGCGATGGACAGCGCCGTCGACCGCATCCGGGAGCTCCAGAACGCCGCCCGGACCGGTGGCGACACCGGACGCCCCCGCTGGCCGATGATCGTGCTGCGTACCCCGAAGGGGTGGACCGGACCCGCCGAGGTCGACGGAGTGCCCGTCGAGGGCACCTGGCGCGCCCACCAGGTCCCGCTGCCAGGAGTCCGCGAAAACCCCCAGCACCTGCGACAGCTGGAGCGCTGGCTGCGCTCCTACCGGCCGGAGGAGCTCTTCGACGCCACAGGAGGCCCCTCCGACCAGGTCCTCGCCTGCGTGCCCGAGGGAACGGCGCGGCTCGGCGCCACTCCGTACGCCAACGGCGGGCTGCTCCTGCGTGATCTGCCCATGCCGCGCCTCGACGATCACGCCGTCCGGGTGGACAGGCCCGGGACCGCTCTCCATGAACCGACCCGGGTCCTCGGCGGCCTGCTGGAGGCCGTCATGGCGGCCACCGCCGACCGGCGAGACTTCCGGGTCGTCGGGCCCGACGAGACGGCGTCCAACCGCCTCGACGCCCTGTACGAGGCCACCGGAAAGGCCTGGCAGGCGGGGACGCTTCCGACCGACGAGCATCTCGCCCGGGACGGCCGTGTCATGGAGGTCCTCTCCGAGCACCTGTGCCAGGGCTGGCTCGAGGGGTACCTCCTCACCGGCCGCCACGGCCTGTTCTCCTGCTACGAGGCGTTCGCCCATATCGTCGACTCGATGGTCAACCAGCACATCAAGTGGCTGCGGACCTCCAGGCGGCTGCCGTGGCGTCGCCCCATCGCCTCCCTCAACTACCTGCTCACCTCGCACGTGTGGCGCCAGGACCACAACGGCTTCTCGCATCAGGACCCGGGCTTCGTCGACCACATCCTGAACAAGAGCCCCGAGGTCGTACGCGTCTATCTGCCCCCGGACGCGAACACCCTGCTGTCCGTGGCCGACCATGCGCTGCGCAGCCGCGACTACGTGAACGTGATCGTGGCCGGCAAGCAGCCGAGCTTCGACTGGCTCACCCTCGACCAGGCCCGTGCGCACTGCGCGCGCGGAGCGGGCGTCTGGGAATGGGCGGGTACGGAGGACGGCAGCCGCGAACCCGACGTGGTGCTCGCATGCGCCGGGGACGTACCCACCCTGGAGACCCTGGCGGCCGCCGGGCTGCTGCGGCGTCACCTGCCGGAGCTGTCCGTGCGGGTGGTGAACGTGGTCGACATGGCCCGGCTCATGCCGCACGGGGAGCATCCGCACGGGATGCCGGACTCCGAGTACGACGCCCTCTTCACCCGCGACAAGCCGGTGATCTTCGCCTACCACGGCTATCCGTGGCTGATTCACCGGCTGGCCTACCGTCGAACCGGCCACGCCCAGTTGCACGTCAGGGGATACAAGGAGGAGGGCACGACCACCACGCCCTTCGACATGGTGGTCCGCAACGACCTCGACCGCTACCGCCTTGTGATGGACGTCATCGACCGCGTCCCGGGTCTGGGCGTCCGTGCGGTGGCGGTGCGTCAGGCGATGGCCGACACCCGGGCCCGCCACCACGACTGGATCCGCGAACACGGCACGGACCTGCCGGAGGTGGCCGACTGGACCTGGGAGGGGTGAGCACACGGCGGAGGCCCGGACGGATGAACCGTCCGGGCCTTCGCCGTCAGCGAGTCAGCGGCCGACCGCGCGGGCCAGCTCGGCCTTCGTCATCGACGAACGGCCCTTGACGTTCTTGTGCTTCGCCTCTTCGTAGAGCTGGTCGCGGGTGGGGCCCTGCGCCCCGCTGTGCGAGCGCAGCCCGCCGCGCCGCGAGGACGAGATGTCCTCGGTCGACGTACGGCCGGCGGTCCGCGACTCACCTGCGCGGGCGCGCGCCTTGTTGACCGTCCGGGCGGCGATCTCCTCGGCCCGGTCCTCGCCGACTCCGCGCTCCTGGGCGCTCTCCTTGATGTGCTCGTACTGCCGTTCCCGCTTCGGATTCGATCCGCGTGGCATGATGCGTTCTCCTCTCGGCGCTACGGGCCCGGGGACCTCTCCAGTGTGACAAAGGAGGCCGGTCCGCAGCCACCGCTCAGTAGCGCAGCGCCGCCGCGATCCGGCCGTGCTCCTTGAGCGAGTCGTCCGTGACGAAGACGACGTCGGCGCCGCTGTCCAGCGCCGCCTCGACCAACTCGTCGACGATGTCCTCACGCACCTTCTCGTCCGCCGGGTCCGCGGCGTCCCCGCTGACCGGCACCAGGTGCTCCTGGTCGACCCGCACCGTCTGCTGGTAGTGCTCCTCCACCGCCACCAGACCGGCGCGTCCCTCCCGTACGGCGGCCCATACCTCGTCGAGGCCGCCCGCGAAGGCGCGCCGCCCGCGGGCCTCGTCCAGCTTGCCGTCGATCTCCGCGGCGAACCGCTTCCGCCGGGCCTCCAGCGCGGGCCGCAGCTCGTTCAGTAGATCGCTGGGCGAGGTGTCGGCCGGAGCGCCCTTGGTGACCCGGCCGGCCGCACCCCTGGCGCTCTCGCCGACCTCGTCGAGCATGGCGAGCGCCGGAGCGAGGCCCACCAGGTAGAGCGGGCGCGGGTCGGTGGCGAGCACCCCGCGCAGCTTCTCGTCCACCGTGCGCAGGAACTGCCGCGTCTCCTCGTCGCTGAAGGTGCTCGGGGTGTCGCCGATCCGCTCCTCGCGCTGCGGGTTGGGTGCCTCGCGCGGAGCCGTCAGCGGGAAGCCGCCGATGTGCTCCTCGTGCGCGGCGTCGGACGTGCCGCTGAACAGGGTGGCGTGGTCCGCCGACACGGTGAGCGCCCAGAACGGCTGTGCCTGGGCCTTCGCGGCGACCAGGTTGCGGGTCAGGTAGGTGTCGCTGAGGATTACCCGTTCGGGTGCGGTACGCGGCAACTGCCAGATCTGGTATTCGTCCGCCGTCGCGAGGACCACCAGCGAGTCCAGGGCCCGGCGCGGATCGACTTCCGCGACCGCTCGGTCGAGCTGCTGCTTGACCGCGGCGCGCGCCTCGCGGGTGACCCTGGGGTCGGCGTCGAGCCGGTCGCCGGCCCTGGAGACCAGGTTGCGCAGCCGTACGGCGTCCTGGGCGTTGTCCGGGGCGCGCCGATGGGTCGGCATGGTCAGGGAAAGGGCCGGATAGGGCTTGGCCGCGCGGAGTTCTTGCAGCAGGCCGGCGGTCAGGGCATCCGTGTCCATCAGTTCGCTCCCGGGGGACTTGCTCCGCACTGCGCGTGCGGAGCGGGTGATTCAACGAGTCAATTCATACCTTTTGATCCTAATATGGGCGAATTGGTCATTCCTGGCTCGGGAGGTATGCGCGATGTCCACGCTCACCGTGTGGAAATTCCAGTCGGCCGAAGGCGCCGAGGAGGTGGAGACGACGCTGAAGTCCCTTCAGAAGGAGGGGCTGATCAAGATCCTGGACGCCGCCGTCGTGAGCTGGCCCGTGGACCGCGCCAAGCCGCGCACGAAGCAGCTGCTCAACCTGGTCGGCGCGGGCGCCCTGAGCGGCACCTTCTGGGGCATGCTCTTCGGGCTCATCTTCCTGATGCCGCTGCTGGGCGCCGCCATCGGCGCGGCCGCCGGAGCACTCGGCGGCAAGCTGGCCGACGTCGGCATCGACGACGACTTCATCGCCGAGGTCAAGGAGAAGATCACTCCCGGCACTTCGGCCCTGTTCCTGCTCACGATGAACGAGGTGCCCGACCGGATCAGCGAAGCGCTCCCGGGCGGCGGCGCCGAACTGCTCCACAGCAATCTGGACACCCGGAGCGAGGAACGGCTCCGCGACGTCTTCGGCGAGGACGCGGCATGACCTCCCGGGAACCGGCCCCGCGACCGGGCCCCACGTCACCGGCCCCCACCTCCTTTCGTACTTCCGAGCAGACGGAGCGTCCGTGAACCAGACCAGTCCCGTGCGGCGCGCCCTCGGCGGCCGCGCGGTCCGCAGCCTGACCCCTGCCGTGCTCGCCGCGGTGATCGTCGCCGGAACCGCGGCCTGCGACAGCTCCGACACCTCGTCACAGGGCGCGGCCAGGAGCACCCGCACGCTGTCCGCGGAGCCGGCCGCGTCCCCGACGGCCACCGAGAGCCAGCGCACCCAGGAGGAGTTCGCCGCCTCGGTCTCCGCCGATGTGGAACGCAACCGGCAGAAGGCTGTGGCGACCCTCAAGGGCGTCGAGGGTAAGGGCAACGCCGTCGAGGACGTCTCCGTCAACGGTCTCCCGGTCGAGGCGGCGGAACAGTTCCGCAGCGCCCTCGTACGGGTGACCAACCGCACCGACGAGACTGCCTTCTACGCTGTGCGCGTGGAGTTCGTGGACGCATCCGGGAAGGTGCTCGACTCCGTGGTGCTCGGCTTCGCCGACGTCCCGTCGAACCGGACGGTCAGTCAGCACGCCAACAGCCGCAAGGCCGCCGGCGTGAAGTCGTTCCCCCGGATCGCCCAGGCCGAGCGCAGCTGACGGCCGGGATCACGGTGAGCGCCGCCACCGGTGCGGTCACGGACGCACTGCGGGAACTGCACAGCAGGTACGTGGACGTCGACGACGGCGAACTCGCCGACTACATCCCGCAACTGGCGCTCGCCGACCCGGGAGCCTTCGGGCTGGCCCTGATCAGCATGGACGGTCACCGGTACAGCACCGGCGATACCGACGTGCCGTTCACCGTCCAGTCCGTGTCGAAGCCCTTCGTCTACGCCCTGGCCCTGTCGCTCCTCGGCCTCGACGAGGTGTCCCGCTGGGTGAACGCCGAGCCCAGCGGCGAGGCGTTCAACGCCATCAGCCTGGAACGCGGCACCGGTCGCCCGGCCAACGCCATGGTCAACGCGGGCGCCATCGTCACCACCGCCCTGGTCCCCGACACTCCCGACGCGCCGAGATTCGGACGCATCCTCGACTGCCTGAGCCGGTTCGCCGGCCGGCGGCTCGACGTGGACGAGGAGGCGTACGCGTCCGAGGCGGCCACCGGGGACCGCAACCGCGCCCTCGCCTACCTCATCCGCAGCACCGGGCCCCTGCCGGTGGACCCGGTGGCGGCGGTGGAGACGTACTTCCGCCAGTGCGCGGTACGGGTCACGGCCCTGGATCTCGCCGCCATGGCGGCGACCCTGGCGCACGGCGGCGTCAATCCGCTCACCGGGGACAGAGTGGTGCCCGAGCCCGTCGCCGCCCAGGTGCTCGCCGTGATGGCGACCTGCGGCATGTACGACGCCTCGGGCGACTGGCTGCTCAGAGTGGGACTGCCGGCCAAGAGCGGGGTGTCCGGCGGTGTGATCGCCGCAGGGCCCGCACGGTTCGGACTGGCGACGTACAGCCCGCTGCTCGACCCGACCGGCACCTCCGTGCGGGGACACCTGGCGATCGGGACGCTCTCGCAGCGGCTGGGCCTGCATCTGATGCACAACCCGGCACTGGCCGCCTCCACCGTCACACTGGTCACGACCGCCGACGATCTGCCGACCGCTCCTGCGGGCGAACGGGAGCGCGCCCGCCGTGAACGGGTGGCGGTCGTCGCGGCCCAGGGCGCTCTGGACTTCACCGCGGCGGAGCGCGTGCTGTACGCGCTCGACGAGGCGGAGCCCGGACGGTCCGTCGCCGTGGTGCTCGACCTGCTGAGGGTAACGGACATCGGCACCGTGGCCCGGGCGATGCTGCGCAGCGGACTGGCCCGGCTCGCCGCCGACGGCAGGCGCGCCGCCCTGGCCGACCCGGACGGCCGACTGCGGGAGCCGGGCGACGAGGCCGGGGCCCCGCGCTGCTTCGCCACCCGCGAGGAGGCCGTGGCCTGGTGCACGGGGACGGTCGCGGACTGAGCCGCCCTAAAGGGGCCAGACCAGCGGCACGACGAGCAGGGCCACCGCCATGAACCAGAGCAGCACGGGCAGCCCGAACTTCCAGTAGTCGCCGAAGCGGTAGCCGCCGGGGCCCATCACCATCAGGTTGGCGGGCGTCGCCACCGGAGTGAGCAGCGCGGCCGCCGAGGCGACGGCGACGCACATCAGCACCGGCCGGACGGAGATCCCGACATCGGCAGCCGCGGAGACGGCGATCGGGATCACGATCAGCGCGGTCGCCATGTTGCTGATCAGCTGACCGAGCACAGCGGTCACCAGGAAGAGTCCGGCGAGCAGCAGATAGCCGTTGCCGCCCGCGGCCGACACCACGAGGTCGGCGATGCGGTCGGCGGCGCCCGACTGCTGGATGGCCGCCGACATCGGGAACATGCCGCCCGCGATGACGAGCGTGGTCCAGGCGACGCCGTCGTACGCGTCGGCCATCGACAGCACCCGCATCAGGATCATGGCGCCACCCGCGAGCAGGGCCGCCACCGCGGGCGGCACCGCGCCGGACGCGAGCAGTCCCACCATCGCGACGAGCGAGAGGATGGCACGCCGTCCGTCCGTGCCCAGCGTCGGCACCTGGCGCCGCACCTCCGCGGGGGAGTCGACCACCAGGACGTCCGCGGACAGCTCGGTGCGGCGCTTCAACGCCTGCCACGGGCCGCGCAGCAGCAGGGTGTCCCCGGCGGCGAGCACGCAGGGTTCGGGCCCGAGGTCGTGTCCCTTGCGCTGGACGGCCAGGATGACGAGGTCGCCGCTGTCGGTCGCCATCCCGGGGAAGACCTCCGCGCCGATGAGCGCGGAGCGCGGGCTGATCACCGTCTCCGCCACCCCCAGTTCCTGGTCGACCAGGGCCCCGACCAGGTACGGGCGGACGGGGCCCGCCAGCGGTTGCAGCCCGAACCGGTCGCCGAACTCCGTTACGGCTTCCGGCGGACCGTGCGCGATCAGCACGTCGTCCGCCCGCAGCGGCACATTGCCGCGCGGTGAGCCGGACGCGGCGACCACACCGACGATGGTCAGCTTCGGCGGTGCGGCCGCCGCCAGCGCTTCGGCCGTGCTGCCGAGCGCTGTCGACCCCGGCGGTACGAGCAGCCGGACGGCGTCCTGTTCCAGACCGTAGTGACTGACCATCGTCCGCGCGTGCCTGCTGAGGTCCGGCGGCAGACTGCTGGGTGCACGGCGGGGCAGCAGCCGGTCGCCGAACAGGACGGCGACGGCCACCGTGCCCGCCACCAGTGGCACCCCGACGAGGGCGAAGGAGAAGAATCCGAAACCGTCGGCGCCGGCGTCGGCCGCCGCTTCCGAGACGAGCACGTTGATCGGGGTTCCCGTGAGCACCAGCAGTGATCCCGCGTGAGCGGCGAACGCCAGCGGCATCACCAGACGGGACGGCGGCAGCTTGCTGCGTACCGCGAGCATCACCACCATCGGCAACAGCGCCGCGACCGCACCGTTGACCGTGATCAGGGCGGAGACGGCGGCGGCCAGCACCATCGTGAGCACCAGCAGCCGCCGGGGCCCGCTCCCTGCCCGGGCCGCCAGCTGCTGCCCGGCCCAGGTGGTGACCCCGGCCGCCGTCAGCCCCGTACTGACGACGAACAGGCCGGCGATGAACAGGACGACGGGGTCACCGAATCCGGAGAAGACCTGTTCGGCGGAGATGGCCCCGGTCGCGTACAGCGCGATCGCCGAGCCGAGCGCGACGACCTCGACGGGCAGCGGGTTCCGGGTGCGGGACCTTGTTGCCGATGCGCTCGATGCGGTCGAGTACGCGCTGCGAGCGGGTCCGCTCGTCGGAGGCGGCCTCGTCGCCGGAGACAGTGCTCATGTCAGCTGGTCCTCACCGGACGGAAGTTGAGCGCCAGCTCGGTGAGCAGTCGCGCGCCGAAGCCTGTGCAGCCGCGGGGCCGCCAGGAGGCCGCCTTGTCGTTCTGCGCCGGACCGGCGATGTCGATGTGGGCCCAGGGGACACCGGCCACGAAGTCCTCCAGGAAGAGCGCCGCGTGGATGGCCGCGCCGTTGGGGCCGCCCATGTTCCTGATGTCGGCGACGTCCGATTCGAGTTCGGCGCGGTAGCGGCGGGCCAGCGGCAGCTGCCAGGCGGGTTCGCCGGTGTCGCGGGCGGCCGCGAGAACCTGGGTGACCAGCGGCTGGTCGTTGCCGAAGACCCCGGCGATCTCGGCGCCCAGGGCCCGCAGGCAGGCTCCCGTCAGGGTGGCGATGTCGACGATGGCGTCGGTGGGCTCCTCGCTGGCGAGCACCAGCGCGTCGGCCATCACGAGACGGCCCTCGGCATCGGTGTTGAGCACCTCCACCGTGGTGCCCCCACGGATGGACAGCACGTCCCCGAGCTTCGTCGCCGTGCCGGACGGCATGTTGTCCGTGCACATCAGGTACGCGGTGACCGCCGTCGGGCACTCCAGCGCGGGCAGGGCGGTCATCGCGGCGAGGATCGCGCCCGCACCCGACATGTCGTTCTTCATCGTCGCGTGGACCGCGTCGCCCGGCTTGAGGCTGATGCCGCCGGAGTCGTACATGATGCCCTTGCCGACCAGCGTCAGGCGCGGGGCACCGTGGTCCGCGGGGGTGTGGCTCAGCTTGATCATGCGGGGCGGCTCGGCGCTGCCCGCGTTGACGCCGAGGAGCCCGCCGCAGCCCAGTTCGGTGAGCGCCTCCTTGTCGAAGACCTCGATCCGGAACCCGGACTCGGCCGCCAGCCGGGCCGCGCACTCGGCCATCCCGACGGCGGTGAGCGTGTTGGGCGGGGCGTTGGCCAGATCCCGGGCCAGGGCGGTTGCCCGGGCAAGCACCAGGCCGCGCTGCGCCCCTCGCAGAGCCGCCTCGGCGGACGCGTCCTCCACCAGCAGGGTCAGTGAACTCACAGGCGTCACGGAGGGCGTGGCCTTGAGCGGCTCGTACCCGTACCGGGCGAGCAGGACACCCTCGACGGCAGCCTGCGCCGCCGCCTCGGGCGTCAGCAACGGCCCCTCGGGCAAAACCAGTTCAAGCCGCGCGGCATGCGCGGCATGGGCGAACGCGGCCACCGCGTCACGTAGCGCGGACGCGTCGAGCGCATCCGGGTCGCCGACTCCGTACAGGACGACGGGAGAGCCGGAGGTGTCGGCGCAGACCAGGGTCCGGCCCACCGCCCCGGTCATTCCCGCGGCCTGCGCCGTCTGCGCGCCGATGGCCACGTCGTCGGGCAGCTCGCCCGACGACGTGACGGGTACACCGGTCGGAGTCCCGTTCCCCGCCCGAGGAGCGGCCCCCCGCGAGGCCACCTCGATGTCAGGGTGTTGACTCCGGGACGGGACGGGACGGGTGACGGCAGGGCGGAAGGACTCATCTGAAACACGCTCCCCAACGCGGTAGGCAAGATGTTGCGCAGTAAATCACCCCATTTGGGGTAACTGTGCAGTTCATGCCGGAGTGTCGCTATTTTCGGGGAGGTGCGTCAGGGCGGTCCGTTCACCAGATGGATTCCACCCACTCGGGGTGGTCGATGAACGGGTTCCGGTTGTGCTGGTACTGGTCGAATATGACGTCGTTGCGACGCTGTTCGAAGGTGTCCGGCGGGTCCTGCTCGCTCCACGTCTTCAGTACGGAGAGCCTGCCGATGTTCGGTGCGGATCCGTTCGACACGCTGTCGTTGGGTTCGAGGTCGGCGAAGGAGTCGTCGCCCTCGTAGCGCACCGCCATGTAGAGGATCATGCGGGCCACGTCGCCCTTGACGGCGTCGCGCGGTTCGAAGGAGTCGCTGTCGGTGTAGTTGCCGGGCGCCGCGCTCAGTTCGGTGCCGCCGTTGTCGAAGTCCTTGTTGCCACGGGTGGAGTTGACCGAGACGTCCTCCGGGCGCAGATGGTGGATGTCGGTGCCGGGGCCCGTGGCCGTGCCGAAGTCGCCGTGGGACTTGGCCCAGACGTGCTCCCGGTTCCACTGGCCGACGTTGCCGCCGTTGTCGCTCTTGGGCTCGGAGCGTCCGGTGTACAGGAGGATCACGTTGGAGGAGTTGGCCGGGTCCTGGTCGGTGTTCTTCAGCGCGTCCCAGACCTGGCTGTAGGTGAGCTTGGACTGGTCGCTGATGATCGTGTGCAGCGCGCCCTTGAGTGCGGTGCCGGTCTTGCCGAGCGCGTCCTGGTAGTACGTGTCGTCCAGTGCGCCGAGCGGGGTGGCCGATGTCGTCGGGGCCGGCGGTGTCGCGGCCGGCGCGGCGGCCGCGGTGCCGGCGAGCACCGCGAAGGCGGCGAGCGTGGCCAGCAGCGGGCGCCGGCAGGAAAGGTGACGACGGGACATGTGGGGTGTCCTCTCCGGAAATACGGGCACCGCGACGCCGTCACGGGGTGGGTGGCGGCTCCGCGGTGGTCGTGTTACTAGGTGGTCAGCGGGAGCCTTCCACACGCACCGTGACCGAGGTGTGAACACTGCGTACCTATCATGTGCAGGTCAAGTGAGGGTCGGTGCCGGGCTGCCACGGGCGTCCCGCAGGCCTCGGATGCGCCGCCGTCGGTGCGGGGCGAGAATTGCCGCAAGGACGAGGAGGCGGCATGAGCGACGAGCCCGAATCCGTATCCGTACGGGGTGTGACCCCCGACAGCCTTCTGCACACCGGTGCCAGCGACAATCCCTCGGCGGAGGACGTGGTCCTTGCCTCCGGGCGGGACCTGACACCCCGGAATCTCGAGTGGGCGGAGCGCCGGCTGGCCAGGGAGGGGCGGGCGGCCATCGAGAAGCAGCTGCCGTAGTAACCGCGGCCGGGCGCCCCGCCGCGGCCGCCGGCCGACGCCGGTGGCCCTGTGCGCCCGGCCGCGGTGGCGGTGCGGTGCGCGGGGCCGCGGCGGCCACAGGTCGTGCGGGCGCGCGTCGGCGCGGGAGCAGCGGTCGTGGGTGGTGCGGGCGTGCGTCGGCGTGCGGCCGGAGCCCCCGGCGCCGCGGGTTGTGCGGGGGTGCGGCGCTGCTCGGTTAGCCTGAACGCAATATGAACCGTTTGACGACGTCAGGGGCTGGTTACGACCTCGCCCGATTCCCCGAGAACCCCCGCGACCCGTTCCAGGCCTGGGACGCGGCCGACGAATATCTGCTCCGGCACCTGGAGGGGGCCGACGGGGCCGAGCCGGTCGGCCTCGCCGGACGTGTCGTGATCGTCGGTGACCGCTGGGGTGCGCTGAGTACGGCGCTTGCCGCGCACCGCCCCGCGCAGATCACCGACTCCTACCTCGCGCAGCGGGCGACGGCGGCGAATCTGGCGCGCAACGGGGCCGACCCCGATGCCGTACACCTGCTGTCCGCCCGTGACGCACCGCCGGACCGAATCGACGTCCTGCTCGTCCGTGTGCCCAAGAGCCTGGCGTTCCTGGAGGACCAGCTGCACCGGCTCGCCCCCGCCGTCCATGCCGGTACCGTCGTCATCGGCACCGGCATGGTGAAGGAGATCCACACCTCCACCCTCAAACTGTTCGAGCGGATCATCGGCCCCACCCGCACCTCGCTCGCGGTCAAGAAGGCCCGGCTCATCCACTGCACGCCGGACCCCTCGCTCGCCCGCACCCCCAGCCCCTGGCCCTACCGCTACGACCTGCCCGACGACGTCGGGACGGTCGCCGGCCGCACCGTCGTCAACCACGCGGGGATCTTCTGCGCGGAGCGGCTCGACATCGGTACCCGCTTCTTCCTGAGGCACCTGCCGGTGCGCAGCGGCCCCGACCGGGTCGTCGACCTCGGCTGCGGCAATGGGGTCCTCGGCCTGGCCGCCGCGCTCGCCAACCCCGAGGCCGCACTCACCTTCGTCGACGAGTCCTACCAGGCACTCGCCTCGGCCGAGGCCACCTTCCGGGTCAACGCGGGGCCGGACGCCGAAGCCCGCTTCGTGGTCGGCGACGGGCTGACCGGTGCCGAGCCCGCCGGAGCGGACCTCGTCCTGTGCAACCCGCCGTTCCACTCGCACCAGGCCACCACGGACGCCACCGCCCGGAACATGTTCCACGGGGCCCGCACCGCGCTGCGCCAGGGCGGTGAACTGTGGGTGGTGGGCAACCGGCACCTCGCTTACCACACCCAGCTGCGCCGGATCTTCGGCAACTGCACCACAGTGGCCGGCGACCCCAAGTTCGTCGTGCTGCGCGCAGTCAAACGCTGAGCGGCGCGCCCTCGGGTGCACGCGCCCCTTCCGGATTCTTGCAACACGTTCTACTGTGTGCGCCGCCGCACACGGGCTACGCGAAGCGAGACTCCTGGAGGGGCCGTGCACCTCGAATACACGCCTGAACAGCAGCAGTTGCGCAATGAACTGCATACGTACTTCGCGGCCCTGGTCCCCGACAACGCCTACGCGCGCTACGCCGACCCCGCCGCGCAGAAGCGCTTCTACCGGGAGACGGTCAGACGTCTGGGCGCCGACGGCTGGCTCGGCGTGGGCTGGCCCACGGAGTACGGCGGACGCGGCCTGTCCCCGATGGAACAGTTCATCTTCTTCGACGAGGCGGCCCAGGCGGGCGTTCCGTTGCCGCTGATGGCCCTGAACACCGTCGGCCCGACGATCATGCAGTTCGGCACCGACGAGCAGAAGGCCTACTTCCTGCCGAAGGTCCTTGCCGGGGAGATCGACTTCGCGATCGGCTACAGCGAACCCGACGCGGGCACCGACCTTGCCGCCCTCAAGACCCGGGCGGTGCGCGACGGCGACACGTACGTCGTCAACGGGCAGAAGATCTGGACGACCAACGGCGACACCGCGGACTGGGTCTGGCTCGCCGCCCGCACCGATCCGGACGCCCCGCCCCACAAGGGCATCACCATGCTCCTCGTCCCGACGTCCGACCCCGGCTACTCCTGCACCCTCATCAACACCCTCGCCTCGCACGACACCACGGCCAGCTACTACGAGAACATCCGTGTACCCGTCTCCCGCCGGGTCGGCGAGGAGAACAAGGGCTGGCGGCTCATCACCAACCAGCTCAACCACGAGCGCGTCACCCTCGCCGCCCACGGCACCATGGCCATCCGCGCCCTGCACAACGTCCGGCGCTGGGCCGCCGACACCCGCCTCGCCGACGGCCGCCGCGTGATCGACCTCGGCTGGGTCCGGGCCCGCCTCGCCCGCACGCACACCCGGCTCGACGCGATGAAACTCCTGAACTGGCAGATGGTGTCGGCCGTCCAGCACGCCACCCTCACCCCGCAGGACGCCTCAGCCGTCAAGGTCTACGGCTCCGAGGCGCGTCGCGACGCCTACGCCTGGCTCATGGAGGTCGTCGGCTCGGCCGGACCGCTGAAGGAGGGCTCGGCGGGCGCCGTCCTGCACGGCGAGCTCGAACGCGGATACCGGTCCGCCGTCATCTTCACCTTCGGCGGCGGCAACAATGAGATCCAGCGGGAGATCATCTCGTGGATCGGCCTCGGGATGCCGCGGGTACGCCGCTGAGCACCGTGCGAGCGCCGGTACGCCGCCCAGCAGGAGGTACGAGCGCATGACGGACGCCGACCCCGGACTCTTCGGGCCCGCATCGGTCACCTGGCAGATGCACGGCGACCCGATGATGTGGGTCGCCGGCGTACGCGCCCTGTACCTCCAGGCGCTCCATCCGCGCGCGGTGCGCGGCGTCATGCAGAACTCGGACTTCCGCAAGGACGCCTGGGGCCGGCTGATGCGCACCGCGGGCTTCGTCGGGACGATCACCTACGGCACCACCGAAGCCGCCGAGAAGGCCGGAGCCCGGGTCCGTAGGATCCACCGGCTCCTCGAAGTCACCGACCCGCTGACCGGCGAGACCTACGGAGTCGGCGAACCGGACCTGCTGCTGTGGGTGCACTGTGCCGAGGTCGACTCCTACCTCCAGGTCGAGCGGCGCTCCGGCTACCCGCTCACCGACGCGCAGGCCGACCGGTACGTCGACGAACACCGCACCAGCGCCCGCCTTGTCGGCCTCGACCCGGCCGGCGTTCCTGCGACGGTCGCGCAACTGGCCGCCTACTTCGAGCGGGTCCGGCCCCAACTGGCTGCCTCGCCCGAGGCGTCGGACGTCGACGACTTCCTGCGCCGGCCACCGGTCCACCCGCTGCTGCTTCCGGCGCGTGCCGTGCTCTGGCGGCGCGTCGCGACACTCGCCTACCAGTCCCTGCCGCCGTACGCGCACGAGCTGTACGGCAGACCCGCACCGCAGGCGGCCACCGTCGACCGCCGCCTGCGCACCGCCGGAGCGGTCCTGCGCGCCATTCCGTCGAAGCTCCGCTGGCAACTTCCGCCCGGTCACATTGTGAACGCGATGGCGCGACTCGGACCAGGCAGCCGCCCCACCCCGTACAAACTGAAAAGGCAGGCAGCCATACTGGACGGGCCGGGGAGGGCGCAGCAACAGTAGGCGGAGCGACGGGGGCGACAGCAGGGATGGCGGAAACCAGGCTGATCCAGAGCCGGTACCGACTGCTCGATCTGATCGGGCGCGGCGGCATGGGCGAGGTGTGGCGTGCCCGCGACGAATCGCTCGGCCGGCAGGTCGCCGTCAAATGCCTCAAGCCGATGGGTCCGCAGCACGACCAGGACTTCACCCGCATTCTGCGTGAACGATTCCGCCGGGAGGCCCGGGTCGCCGCCGCCCTCCAGCACCGGGGCGTCACCGTCGTCCACGACTTCGGTGAGCACGAGGGCGTGCTCTATCTGGTGATGGAGCTCCTGGACGGCCGCAATCTCAGCCAGCTCCTGGAGGACAACAGGCAGCACCCGCTGCCCGTCGACGACGTCGTGGACATCGCCGACCAGGTGGCCGACGCCCTCGGCTACACCCACCAGCAGGGCATCATCCACCGCGACCTCAAGCCCGCCAACATCATGCGGCTGGCCGACGGGACGGTGAAGATCTGCGACTTCGGCATCGCCAGGCTCGGCCACGACATCTCGGTCACCTCCCGCCTCACCGGTGTCGGCGTCGCCATGGGCACCCCGCACTACATGTCGCCGGAGCAGATCAGCGGCGGCCAGGTCGACCACCGCAGCGACCTCTACTCGCTGGGCTGCGTGCTGTACGAGATCGCCACGGGCGCCCCGCCGTTCGACCTCGACGACGCCTGGGGTGTGCTCGTCGGGCACCGCGACACCCCACCCGAACCGCTGCGGACCCACCGGGCGGAACTGCCCGGGTTCCTCGACCGCGTCGTCCTGGAACTGCTGGCCAAGACCCCGGACCAGCGGCCGGCCGACGCGGGCGACCTGCGCCGCCGCATCGCCGCCGGCCGCACCGGCGAACAGCCGCACCCGGAACCGACCGGCCGGGTGCTGCTCGCACCGCCGGTCCCGGTCGAGCGGCCCGGCGGACCCGCATCCCGCCTGCCCGCCTGGACCCGTGGGATGACCACGGGGCACAAGGCGACGCACAGCCTGGCCGGTCCGCCGGATGCGGTCGACCATTCGGCGGGGCTGACCGGCGCGTGGACCACCGGCATCGGCGGGCCGGCCGGGGCCGAGCGGCCCACCCCGGACCCCGGGATCCTCTCGGCGCTGGACAACCGGCACAGTGCCGGCCTCAACCTCGGCCGGCTCGGCCACTGGGACGAGGCGCACGAGGTCCACCGAGCGGTCGCCGCCGAACGCGAGAGCGCCCTGGGCACCGACCACCCCGACACGCTCGCCAGCCGGTACGAGGTGGGGTTCACCCTCAGCAGGACCGGACACGCGGCGGACGCACTGCGGGAGTTCGACCGTGTGGCCCGGGGCCGCGAACGCACCCTGGGTCCCGACCACCCGGACACCCTCGCGGCCCGCCAGGAGATGGGCTACGTACTGGGCCAGCTCGGCCGTCACTTCGAGGCCCACCAGCTGTACGCCGCCGTCCTGGCGTCCAGGGAACGCTCCATGGGGCCCGACCACCCCGACACCCTGCGCTGCCGACACAACCTGGCGTTCAACCTCAGCAGGCTCGGCCGGCTGGAGGAGTCGTACGCCATGGCCCGGGACGTGGCGACAGCGCGCGCCCGGCTCCTCGGCGCCGACCACCCCGACACCCTCGTCACCCGCTACGAGGTCGGCTACACCCTGGGCCGGCTCGGCCACTGGACGGAGGCCCTGCAGACCTACACGGAGGTCGCCCAGGCCCGGTCGCGGGCCCTGGGAGCCGACCACCCGGACACTCTCGCGGCCCGCTACGAGGTGGGGATCAGCCTCGGCCGGCTGGGCCGCAGCGCCGAGGCCCTGGAGCTCTACCGCCGGCTCGTCGACGACCGGACCAGGGTCAGTGGCCCCGCCGACCCCGAGACCCTCCGCGCCCGCCACGGGCTGGGCGTCAACCTGGGCCGGCTGGCCCGCTGGGAGGAGGCGCTGTCCGAATCCCGCGAGGTGTGCGAGCACCGCGAGCGGGTTCTGGGCACCGACCACCCCGACACCCTGGTGAGCCGCCGCGAGGTCGCCGTCGGCCTGGGCTGGCTGGGGCGCTGGGCCGAGGCTCTCAAGGTGTACCGGCAGGTCGCCGAGGCCCGCACCCGGATTCTGGGGGCCGACCACCCCGACACGCTCTCCGGCCGCAACGACGAGGCGCACTGCCTGGAACAGCTCGGCAGGGGCCCGGAGGCCGTCGAGCTCTACCGGCAGGTGGCGGCGCTGCGACAGCGACGGGGCATCCCGCAGCACTGAGAGCGACCGGCACATGGGGGAGCTCTGGTCCGGGCCGCGTGTCCGTGTTACCAAGGGGCATGCCCGTACGAGACAGCTATGACGCAGTGATCGTGGGCGGCGGCCACAACGGCCTGGTCGCCGCCGCCTACCTCGCCCGCGCTGGACAGTCGGTCCTGGTCCTGGAACGACTGGCCACCACCGGCGGAGCGGCCGTCTCGACCCACCCCTTCGCCGGGGTCGACGCCCGGCTGTCGCGCTACTCCTATCTCGTGTCACTGCTCCCGCGGAAGATCGTCCGCGATCTCGGCCTGGACTTCGCCGTACGTAAACGGACCGTCTCCTCGTACACCCCGGCCGTCCGTGAGGGGCGTGCCACCGGGCTGCTCGTCGGCGGCGACCGCACCCGCGGCTCCTTCGCCGCGCTCACCGGATCGGACCGGGAGTACGAGGCGTGGCAGCGGTTCTACGGACTCACCGGGCAGGTCGCCGAGCGGATCTTCCCCACGCTCACCGAGCCGTTGCCCACCCGCGACGCGCTGCGGGAGCGGATCGGCGACGCGGACGCCTGGCGGATGCTGTTCGAGGAGCCCATCGGCGTCGTCGTCGAGGAGAACTTCGACGACGACCTCGTCCGGGGCGTCGTGCTCACCGACGCCCTGATCGGGACCTTCGCCGACGCGCACGATGCCTCACTGCTCCAGAACCGGTGCTTCCTCTACCACGTGATCGGCGGCGGCACCGGCGACTGGGACGTCCCGGTCGGCGGCATGGGCGCGCTCACCGACGCCCTCGCGGGGGCCGCGCTCGCCGCCGGTGCGCAGATCCGGACCGGGCACGAGGCGATCCGCGTCGACACCGACGGCGCGCACGCCGAGGTGACGGTGCGGACGGACAGCGGAGAGTCCACCGTCGGCGCGCGCCGTGTCCTGGTCAACGCCTCGCCGCAGGCGCTGGCCGCTCTCCTCGGCGAGGAGCCGCCGACGCCCGCCGAAGGCGCCCAGCTGAAGGTGAACATGCTGCTCACCCGGCTGCCCCGGCTGCGCGACCACTCCGTGGACCCGCGCGAGGCGTTCGCCGGAACCTTCCACGTCGCCGAGGGGTACGGGCAACTGGGCGACGCATACCGGGACGCGGCGGCGGGCCGGCTGCCCGCCGCCCCGCCCTCGGAGATCTACTGCCACTCGCTCACGGACCCCTCGATCCTCGGCGCGGATCTCGCCGCCCGTGGCTACCAGACCCTGACCCTGTTCGGCCTGCACACCCCTGCTCGGCTGTTCGCCGCGGACAACGACGCCACTCGCGCCACCCTGCTGGAGGCCACGCTCGCCGAGCTCGACGCCCATCTGGAGGAGCCGCTCGCGGAGGAATGCCGTGCATCGAGGCGAAGACACCGCTCGACCTCGAACAGGACCTGCGGCTGCCCGGCGGCCACATCTTCCACCGGGACCTCGCCTTCCCGTACGCCACCCCGGAGACCGGCCGCTGGGGCGTGGAGACCGCCCACGCCAACGTTCTGCTCTGCGGGGCGGGCGCGGTGCGCGGCGGAGGGGTGAGCGGGATCCCCGGCCACAACGCCGCGATGGCGGCGCTGGGCCGGTGACCGGTATCCCCTACTGACCGAACACGCCCCGCAGCGCGGCGATCTTGCGCGGCAGGTCGTACTCCGCGCCGCCCTCGTGCCCGTTGTACGTGAACACCTCGATCTGCGCCGGACCGGCGTAGCGGTGGTAGGCGGCGAACACGGTGGACGACGGGCAGATCTTGTCCATCAGCCCCACGGAGAACCACGCGGGAGCGGTCGCCCGCGCCGCGAAGTTGACCCCGTCGAAGTAGGAGAGCGTCTCCATCGCCTCGTCGATCCGGAAGCGGTGGCCGGACAGCCAGCGGGCGATCTCCGCGTACGGCCCCGCGTCCGTGATCTGCGAGGCACGCCGGTAGTGGCAGAGGAAGGGCACATCGGCGACGGCCGCCACGACGTCGTCCCGCAGCCCCGCCACGGCGAGCGCGAGGCCGCCGCCCTGGCTGCCGCCGAGCACCGCGATCCGCGAGGCGTCCACGGCGTCATGGGCCTTCGCCGCGTCGACGGCCCGCACCGCGTCCGTGATCAGCCGGCGGTAGTAGTGCCGGTACGGGTCCTCGATGCCCCGGGTGAGGAAACCGGGGGAGGAGGAGCCGTTTCCGTCCGGACCGATGTCCACGGTGTCGGCGGTGTTCTTGCCGCCGCCGCCCTGACCGCGGTTGTCCATCACCAGATGGGCGTAGCCCAGGGCGCTCCAGGTGAGCCAGGAGTAGGGGATGCCGCGGCCGCCGTTGTACCCGATGTACTGCACGACGGCCGGCAGCGGACCCGAGCGTTCCCGGGGGAGCATCAGCCACGCCTTCACCGGCTGGCCGCCCCAGCCGCGGAACGTCACGTCGAACACGTCGACGGTGGCGAATCCCGCGTCGTACGGGACGAACTCTGCGTCCAGGTCGTGGCGGGTGCCTTCGGCGAGGGTCTTCTCCCAGAAGGCGTCGAAGTCGGCCGGCTCCTCCGGCTCCGGCCGGTACTCGCGCAGCCGGTCCAGGGGCATGTCGAACAGCAAGGGTCTAGCTCCTCTTCAGGATGAGGTTGAGGGTTGCACCGTGGAGTTCAGCCGTGTCGGCGGTGATCCGGATCCCGGTGCCGGTCCGGGCCACGGCGATGCCCGGGTCTGCGGAGACGAGGTTCAGGTCGCGACGGGCCAGGTCCAGTACGACGGAGGACCGCAGCTGCGTCGGGTCGGACAGCGAGACGGTCACCGTCTTCCCCTCCGGCCGCACCAGGACCGATGCCGGTCCGTCCGCGGTGAGTTCCTGCGCGGTCCCCGCGGTCCAGAAGTTCGCGGCGAGCAGCCCGTCCGCGCAGCGGCGTACCGCGTGCACGGAGCCGGTGTCCGCGATCAGTTTCACCGGGGGCGCCGCCGACCACTGCTTCGTACGTTCGGCGGACGCCATCGGTGCCTGGAGCCAGAAGTATCCCGCCTGGTCGGGTGCCGTGCCGTGGTCCTGCCACAGCGTCAGATACGGGCGGGTGACGGGGGTGTCCGTGCCGTACTTGAGGTTGATCTCGCGCCAGGTCGCCGTCCGGTCCTCGCGCAGACCGCGCACCGTCACGGCCTTGGGGAAGACGTAGCCGCCGGTCCCGGCGACATGCAGCCACCGCACCTTGTCCAGCGTTGCCGACCACCCGGTGTCCGCAGGGGCGGCCTGTCCGTTGACGAGCAGCGCCGCCGCAGGGTCCCGCAGCTTCCGGTTCTCCACGATCGTCTCGGCCGTACCCGCGTCCGCGCTGATTCCGGAGCCGACGCACGCGATCACGTCGTCCAGGCAGAACCAGCTCTTGAAGCCGTGCAGCGAGCTGCCGAACGCCCGCAGCTCCATGCCGTACGCGCCGAGCGTCGTTCCCGGTTGCGCGGCGCCGCCAGCCCAGTCGGCGGTGCTGGTGGTGCGCTGCCCCGCCGCGTCGGCGGGCCGGCCCGCGAGAACGGTCGTCCCGGCCAGCCGGGCGGGGTCGACCGTGGGCCAGTAGTCCTCGCTGTAGTGGCCGAGGTCGTTCGTGTACAGGAGCACCATTCCGTCGGACAGGTGCCAGGCGTGCAGGTTCTCGTTCTGGATCGACTCGTAGTTGTAGATCCGGGACGAGTAGGCGGAGATGCCGAGGGCGAACGAGGGCCGGTGGTGGGCCGCCTTGTCCATCCGGGGGTGCTGCTTGTGCGCGACCAGCGGACCGCGGGCCGGCACCGGGGACGCGATGACGTTCCGGGCCGCGACGAGGGAGGCGAGGTCGGTGACGGCGAGGAAGTCGCGGTAGGTGTCCTCGGCGATCCACTGCTTGACCAGGGAGGTGAACCGGTCGGCGGTCTCACCCGGGAAGCTCGGGATCAGCCGCACCACCGCCTCGATGACCGTCTGCGCCGAGACGTGGCCCTGCTTGCTCGGGCGGGCGATCTCGCGTCCGCAGACCGACGCCATCACATCGCCGCGCGCCAGGAGCGGGTCGAAACCCTCGTCGACCCAGAGGCGGACGTTGTCGAGGTCGGGATCGGTCACCGTCCACGCCGTGCCCGCGAGGAGGTTCAGCAGCCGGGAGAGGTTGTTCAGCAGCTCCTTGCCGTAGCCGCCGTTGTACGGGTGCTTGTAGTGCTGGAGGAACGAACCGTCGGAGTAGAAGCCCTCGCCCGTGCCCTCGGCCGCCGCGCTCGCGTCGTTGAAGGCCAGGACGCTGTTGGCGCCCGAACCCTCGACGTCCGAAAGAGCGTCACGTACCCGGGCGAGATCGCCGCCGTTGTCGCGGAGCACCGCGTTCACGGCGACGACGGTGGAGATCCACACCCGGTTGGCACCGGTCGCGATCTGCCGGTCGGCCCGCCAGAGGTTCGGGTCGGGGGTGTAGCCGCGGACGGCGTCGGTGATCCGGGCGAGCCGCTCCGCACCGAGCGCGTCGTACAGGAGCACGGTCGCGTCGTTGAGCGCGAGCGCGGAGCCGATCTCCCAGTCCCAGTCGTTGTCGAACCGGGTGTGCCCGGGGCCGTACCGGTTCGTCAGCATCCAGTCGATGCCCGCCACCAGCAGGTCCCGGAGCGCGGTGTCGCCGTACTGGACGGTGCCGGGGACGGCCCACGCGGTCGCGACGGTCGCGAGGCGCTTGAACGACGTCGTGACGTGGTTGGAGAGCGTGGTGCTGGTCAGGTCGGGGAAGAGCCCGTCGGTACGGGACGGGTCCAGGCCCTTCGCGGATGTCGTCGCGGCCTTGCCGATCCGGGCCACGGCCGCGGCGATCTGCGGGTCCGTGAGGTCGAGGCCGGGGCCGCCGGTCAGCAGGGTGTGCCACCGGGCGCGCAGCGAGGCTGCGTCGTCGACCGGGTCCGCGGCGTGTGCGGTGCCCGCCGCGAGCGTGAACGGCAGGGCGGCGGCCGCGCCGAGCGCCGCCGCACCGGCGAGGACGGTGCGGCGGGTGGTGGTGCCGGTGGTGCCTCGGGTGGTGCCTGGGTTCATGGTGCGGCCCTCACAGAAGGTGTCGGCGGTCGACGGCCGCGGCGAGCGCCGCATGGCCGGAAGGATTGGGGTGGAGCCCGTCGCCGCTGTCGAGCGCGGGCAGCATCCGCTCCGGGTGGTCCGGATCGCGCAGGGCGGCGTCGAATTCGACGACGGCGTCGAAGAGCCGGCCGGTCCGCACGGCCGCGTTGATCCGCTGCCGTACCGTCTCCAGCTCGGGAGTCCAGCGTGTCCAGCCGCCGAACGGCGTGATGGTCGCGCCGACCACGCGCAGTCCGGCGTCACGGGCGCGCAGCACCAGTTGCCGGTAGCCGGCCAGGACGAGCGCCGGGTCGGTCTGGCTGGGCGGCTGCTGGAGGTCGTTGACCCCGAGGTGGACCAGAACGGTCCGCAGCCCGGGCAGGGACAGCACATCGCGGTCGAAGCGGGCCTGCCCGCCCGGCCCGAACCGGGCGTCGTCGAGCAGCACCCGGTTGCCGCTGATCCCGAGATCGGCGACCGCCGCGCCGGGAAGGCGCCTGGCCAGCTGGTCCGGCCAGCGCAGATCGGCGTCGTCGGGCGTGCCGACGCCCTCCGCGATGGAGTCGCCGAGCACCGCGATCACCGGTCCGTGTGCGCCGGTCACCTCGACACCCGTCAGCAGGAACACCGAAGTGGTGCGCACTCCGTCGACGTCGTGCGAGGCATGGGTGTTGCGATGGAATGACAACGGCCCCGTCGGGCCGGGCAGCTCGGTCCGGACCGTCAGCAGGGCGCCCTCGGCGGCCCGCAGCCCCCCGACCGCGTCACTGGTCAGCGAGGCGCCCGCGGCCAGCCAGGCCTGCCGCTTCCCGCCGAACGTCACGGGCATGCCGCCCGCGGTCACCGGGCCGATCAGCACCGGCACCGTCCCGAAGGCGTGCCCGTAGCGCAGCCGGACCCGGCCGCCGGCCGACAGGCGTACGTGAGCAGTGAACGTGCCCTGTGTCAGCCCTGCGCTCGCCACCGTGTCGGTGGCCGTCGGCGCGGTCTGCGCGGTCGCCCACGACGTCGCCCATCGTGAGCGGCGCGCACCGGTGGCCGGTGTGTCGGCTGCCTGCGCCCCCGGGGCCGTCGCCACGACGGCGGCCAGCCCGGCCGCCGCCGTCAGTACCCCGCGTCTCGCGGGTCCCCGGCTGCTCACTGGGGGCACGCACCGGTCGGGTCGTACGCGCTGCCGTAGGTGCCCACGGCGTCGCCGCCGGTGTTCCCGCTCATCGTGTTCGTGCAGACGGGGCCCTGGGGGGTCCGCATGAACTTGATGCCGCCACCGGCGTTCCCGGTGATCGTGTTGCCGTAGACGCTGGTGTCGGTGCCGTCGGTCGCGGTGTCACCGCCGAGCCGGATGCCCGCTCCGACGTTGTCGTGGATGGTGTTGTAGCGGAAGATGTTGCCGCTGCCGCGCGCGTCCAGACCGCCGGAGCTGGAGTCCTTCTGCTGGCTGCAGTCGTTGTACTCGACGTAGTTGTTCGTCGAGTTCTCCTTCACGTCGACGCATTCGTTGCCGCGCGTGGCGATCGTGTTGTGGTGGATGCGGTTGTTCCGGCTGATGTCGGCTGCCGCGTCCGGGGCGCCGTTCGCGCCCTGCTGCTCGGGGGCGGTGCCGAGGTAGATGCCCTCGCCGTTCTTGCCGCCGCCGCCGAACTTGAAGTCGGCGACGCCGCAGTCGGTGATGGTGTTGCCGGAGATGTCGGCGCCGGTCACCAGGTAGCGCACCCGCAGGCATTCGTCGGCAGCGTTCTTGAGGGTCATTCCGGTGATGCTCAGACCGCCCACCCCGTTCCCGGGGGTCGTGCTCATGACATATATGAGCTTGAGGCGGTACCCGGACACATCGGTGGACGACCCGTGCAGTCCGTCCACCGTGAAGCCGCTCAGAGTCGTCGAATCGTGCTGCACCTGAATGATCCGCGCGTCGCCGGCCCCCTTCACCACGGCGTTCGCCGGGCCGGTGATGGTGACGCCGGCGCGCTTGGTCACGACATCCTGCTTGTACGTACCGGCGGCGAGGTTCACCACCGCGCCCGTCGGTGCCAGATCGACCGCCTTCTGGATCGTGGCGAGCGGGGAGCCCGCCGACGTACCGGAGTTGGTGTCGCTTCCGGCCGGCGCCACGTAGTAGGCGGTCGCCGCCGCGGCGGCCACGGACGGCGGGGGGAAGGCGAGCGGGGCGCCGGCGGCGAGCGCGGCTACGAGGGTGGCGCGCAGTGCATGGCTCATGGGGTGTGCCTCCTGGGGTCAGCGAAGGACAGAGCGAGCAGTACGGGAATGCTCGGGCCGAGCAGCAGTGGCCCGAGCGGTACGACGAGAGAGAGCAGTACGGCGGAGATCACCGCACCGAGCAGGGCGGTGCCGCGGGCGGCCGAGCCGAAGCCGAGCGCCAGCGCGCCCCGGGTCCAGGTGCGGACGGTGCCGCCCGGCGCCCGGCCGGCCTCGGCCGCGAACGCCACATGATGGATGACCAGGGCGGCCGCGATGCCCACCTGGGCGGCGAGCAGCACGAAGGTCCACGGCTCCGAACGGCTCAGCAGATGAACGATGTTGGCGGCCAGAACGGCCCCGGCGGCCGTGGACGCGAGCGAGTGCCGCCACAGGCCGCGCCAGTACGCGGGGAAGTACCTGAACGTGTTGCCGAAACAGTGGCTGTCGCCCTCGGCCCGCCACCGCTGGAGCCCGTGCGCCATCGCGGCGAGGGCGGGAAGCCAGGTCACGACCCCCAGCGACAGCACGGCGAACGCGGCTCCGGCGGCGGCCGGATAGGCCACGAACTCCAGCCGCCGCAGCAGCGTCGGCCAGCCGGACGAGAGAGTTGCCTGCATGGTCAGCCGACCTTTCCTGTGTGCGGTTGCGCCACATCGAGCAGCGTGACGCCGTCCAGCTCCAGCCGGGTCGCGGCCACGACGTAGGGGGCGTCGCCCTCGCTGAGCAGCACGGCGGCCGCATCCGCGTGGACACCGGCGGTACGGATCCGCCGGGCAACGGGGGAGAGCAGCACGGTCTCCGCACCGAAGGTCACGCCCTGGCCCTCCGTGCACGCGACCCGGGCGGCATCCGGCTCCGTTCCCGGGGTGATCGTGGTGAGGAACAACCCCTCGGACGACCGCTCCGTGGTCGAGCGCAGGGTGTGCAGGGTTCGGGTGAGGCGCAGTTCGGGCGTGCTCGACGTCGGATTGGCCTCCACCTCGGTGACCTCCCCGACGACGCGGCCATCGGCGGGGGCGAACTGCCGCAGCCGGGCCGCGGCCGCCCCGGAACGGATCAGCCGGCTGCCGTCCGGCTGCGGCTCGGTCGGCCGGTCCGTCTGCAGCAGGAACGTCCACTCCCGCTCCGCGTCCGCCTCGGCGAGGTCCAGCAGCACCAGGCGCCCCGACGGGGTGAACACCAGCGTCCGGTCGAGCCGCCGCACCCCGAGCGCGGGGTCGTACATCGCGGCGATCTCCGCCGTGGAGTGGGCCCACCCGCAGTCGGGGGAGACGAGCACATCGCGCTGCCCGGCCTGCCGCTCGAAGGGGATGTCCCGGTACACGTGATACCGGTCCTCGTCCGCGTAGCCCTGCCCGTCCACCAGCAGCAGATTGTGGTGCGCGGCCTTCTTGCGGTTGCTGTAGCCCTCGTCCACGGCGAGGAACGCACCCTGCGAGACGAAGACGAACGAACCCGAATCGGGGTGGTGATGACCCTGGTCGAGCGTCTCCCAGCCCTTCTCCACCCGGTGCTTCTCCGCGGTCTCCCACGCCCGGTGACCCCCGCCCGGACTGGCCTTGAACGACACCAGCGTGGCGTCGTCGTCCCAGCCCGTGCGCGCGGCCAGCAGCCCCAGGTCCGGGAAGAACGCCCGTGTCTCGGTGGGCCGGGCCGCCGGCACGGACGGGTCGTACCAGAGGTACTCCAGATAGGCCTCCGGCAGGATTCCCGGCCGCACACCGCTCTCGGCCGCCTCCGCCCACAGCAGTTCACCCGATGCCAGGTCGCCCATCCACTGGGCCTCCGGGATCGCGTACTGGGCGGCCAGACGGTAGTAGAGACCGGCGCTGTGGCCGCTGCGCCGGTCATGGCAGTCGCCGTGGTCGACGTTGAACGCGAACCCGGGCGCCGTCTGGTGCAGCCGGTAGCGGAACGTCCGGGACATGAAGCCGCCCCTGTCCCACCAGTCGATGCCCTCCGCCTCCTTCAGGAGATCCAGATGGATGGCGAGGAACGGCACGCCGTAGCGCCAGTAGACGACGCCCTCGGCATGCGAGCCGTCCTCGGGCATCAGGTCCAGGACGGTCGCGAGATTGTCCCTGGCGCGCTCGGTCCACTCCTCCTTGCCGAGCACGTACCCGGCCGTCGCCAGACCCGCGTAGCAGATCCAGTTGTGGTTCTGCCAGTACGACGACGACCACCAGCGGCCCTCGCTCGCCACCGCGAACTCGTACATCCGCCGCCCCTGGAGCAGCAGTTTGTACCGCAGCAGCGCCTGCGCCCCGTCCGGCAGGTCGTCACCGAGCCACCGGTAGGCGAGCGACAGATGGTGCAGCAGCCAGCCGGCGTCCAGGTCGTGGTCCGGCATGTGCGCCCTGCCCCAGTGGGGCAGTCGCACCGCGGCCTCGATCCAGCGCAGGCTCTCCGCCAGATGCGCCCGGTCGCCGGAGACCCGGTAGGCGAGAGCCGGGTTGGAGGCGGCGGGGCCGAGCCAGGTGATGCTGGCCAGGGGGTGCGAACCGGGCGGAGTCAGCCCGCGGTGGCGGGCGGCCTCCTCGAACAGCCGCACTTCCTGCGCGGGGCGCGGGCCGGGTGGTGGGGTCGCCGAGAGCAACAAGGGTCAGTCCTCCGTGTGGAACCGCGCGGTACTGCCGTCGGCGAGGCGGACCGTCAGCCCGTCGTCGTCCAGGTGTACGTCCGTCACCGCGGGGCCGGCCGATGCGGCCTGGTAGACCGACGCGAACGTGACCCGGTCGGTGTCGGCGGTGAAGTCCACCCGGGTCCTCACGCGCTGCGGATCGTCGGCCGGGCCCGGGCCCGGCCGGCTGACCGGGCGTACCGGCACATCGGCCCGGTGGGTGTGCCAGCCGTGCAGCGTCTCGTCGCCGTACCAGGTGGTACGCGCCGCGCCCGCCGCCTGCACCTGCACGTCCAGCGCGGTGCCGGGGCGCAACTGCGCGGTGATGCGCCGGGAATCGTCGGCCGTCACGGTCAGCAGGTCCACCAGGTAGCCGTCGCCGGCCGCGATCCGCCGGACCCCGCGCACACCTTCGTACGCCGACGTCACCTCGGCGGTGACCGACCGGTCGTCCGAACCGAGCAGCGCTCCCGTGCACTCCGCCTGCTCGATGCCGTCCACCCGGAACGCGGGATGGGCTTCGGTCGACGCGTACAGATCGCGGAACTCGGCGTGGGCGTAGGGCACCTGGCCGGGATCGGGCTGCCACGGCGTGGTGTCCCCGTAGAGATAGAGCGACAGCTTGTCCCGGTGGCCGTGCGAACCGCCGTGCGGGCCGAAGTCCAGCAGGGCGTGGATGCCCGCGACCCGCAGCACCGCGTAGCCGGCCTCGGTGAACAACGTGAGCGCACCGGCCGCGGGGCGCTCCGGCAGTGGCGGGCCGGTGAACCATCCGCCCAGCTCCCGGTCCAGCCCGTCATCTGCCGGGCCCAGCTCGGCACGGGCCCGCCCGGCCACCGCGTCCAGCGCGGCAGACGGAACCAACTGCTGTGCCAGAGAGGCGAGTTCGAGCCACTCAAGAGCCAACGGGTCACGCAGATAGGGGCCGTCGTGCAGGGCGGGCAGAATGCCGCCCGGCGTGGCGATCGCCGCCAGCACGTCCGTCATCCCGGCCAGCACACCCACCACGTCCGAGGGGAGGGCAGCCGGATCGGTGCCCCGCAGCGCCAGCAGCGCCGCCCGCAGCACGAACCCGTGGTAGTAGGTGCTGCCCTCCCACTCCCAGCCGTCCTCGGCGACCGCGACGCGCAGATGCGCGTACAGCCCGCTGTCGCCCTCCAGCCACTCCTTGCCGCCGTCCCACTCCCGCCCGCGCACCGCCGCGGCACCTCGTCCGGCGGCGGCGCCCGCTGCGTTGAGCCAGGCGGTGTAGTTGGAGGCGAGCTGCCCCTTGCCGACCAGTACGGCACGGGCGTCGAGCGCGGCCCGCTCCAGAGCGTCGAGCAGCGGCAGCACCTCGGCCAGATCGTCCGTGCCGTTCTCGGCGAGCGTCAGGACCGTGTGCCCGATGTTCACCGCCCAGATCGCGTCGGTCAGCGCCTGGTGGAAGAGCCGGCCGCGCAGCATCCAGTCCTGCGCCTCACCGTGCTGCGCGGCGGCCAGTTCCTCGTACAGAGCGGTGTACTCGACGAGCCTTGCCACCGCCTCGCCGCGCTCCCCGCGGTGGGCGAGCACCCGCAGGTGCCGCGCCCACGCCTGGTGCGACAGCACCAGCCAGGCACCGCGCACCGCCTCGTTGTCCACCCGGCAGCCGTACGCGCAGCGCGCACCGCCCTCGGGAAACGCCCCGGCGAGTACGTCGCCGTGGTCCAGCTCCACACCGTGGGCCGGGCATACGTACGCGTGCCACCAGCCGCCGCGCTCCCGGGCGATCCGCCTCAACGCGGCCACACGCCACCGTCGATGTCGACCGTGGTGGCCGTGAGGAAGCCGGACGAGGGCGAGGCCAGGTGGACGACGGCCGCAGCCACGTCCTCCGGCGTGCCGGCCCGGCCGACCGGGATGCCCGCTTCCATCGCCTGCTGCGCCGCGGGCGCGGTGAACGTGTCGTGGAAGGCGGTGCCCTTGATGAAGCCGGGGGCGACGGTGTTGACCGTGATGCCGCTGCCGCCGAGTTCCTTGGCCAGACCCTTGGTGAAGCCGCGGATCCCGGCCTTGGCGGCCGCGTAGGCGACCGATCCGGGACCGCCGCCGTTGTGTGCGGCGAGCGACGACATCGTGATGATGCGCCCGGCGGAGGACTCCTTCAGATGCGGCAGCGCCGCCCGCACCGTACGGAACGTCGAGGTCAGGTTGGTGTCGATGACCTGGTCGAAATGGTCGTCGGACATCTCGGCGATGGTGGCCCGCCCGACGAGATGGCCCGCGTTGCAGACCAGGACGTCCAGCCCGCCGAGGAATCCGGTGGCCTCCTCGGCCAGGCGGTCGACCTCGGCCGTCACCGTCGCGTCGGCCTGGAACGCCTTGGCCCGGCGGCCGAGCGCCTCGATCGCGGAGACCGTCTTCGCGGCCTCGTCGGCGGAGGAGTGGTAGTGGACGGCGACATCGGCGCCGGCTTCGGCAAGGGCCACGGCGATGGCGCGGCCGATGCCGTGGCCCGCCCCGGTCACCAGTGCGCGGGAACCTTGGAGATCAGCAGACATGGGGGGTATCCCTTTCGATATCCGGCCGTTGAGGGCCGGGACCGGTCACTTGAGACCGGCGGTTGCGAAGCCCTGCACGAAATAGCGCTGGCCGATGAGGAAGAGCACGACCATGGGCAGGGTGGCGAGCGTGGTGCCCGCCATCAGGAAGTGCCACTGGAGGCCGTTCTCCGTCTTGAAGACGGAGAGCCCCACCTGGATGACCCGCAGACTGTCCGTCCGGGTCACCAGCAGCGGCCACAGGAAGTTGTTCCACGAGGATTCGAAGGTGAGCAGCGCCACCGTGACGAGCGCGGGCTTGACCTGCGGCGTCATGATCCTGGCGTAGATCCGGAACTCGCCCAGACCGTCCAGCCGGGCCGCTTCCTCCAGCTCCACCGGAAGGTCCAGATAGAACTGCCGGAAGAGGAAGACGGCGAACGGGGTGACCGCACCGGGCACGATGAGCGCCCACCACGTGTCCAGCCACCCGCTGCCGCCCTGACCGAACAGGTCGTTCCCGCCGGCCAGCGGCATGAAGCGGACGATCAGGAACTCGGGCAGCACCTTCGTGTACGTGGGGATCATCAGTGCCGCGATGAAGAGGTAGAAGATGACCTCGCTGCCCCGGAACCTGATCCGGGCCAGCGCGTATCCGGCCATCGAGGCGATCAGCACGTTGAGCACGGTGTGGCTGAACGCGATGATGAAGCTGTTGCGGGCGTACGTGGCGAAGGGCGCGGCCTTCAGTGCCTCGGCGTAGTTGCCGAAGTCCCAGTGTTCCGGCAGCAGTCCGGCGTCCTGCGACGCGATCTCCACCGGTGTCTTGAGGGAGGTCAGCACCATCCAGATGAACGGCACCACCATCAGCAGCGACACCAGGGACAGCGTCACGTAGAGCGCGATCCGTCCGAAGGTGAGCGGCTTCCCCTTCGCCGCGGGGCGGGGTGCGTGAGCGACCCCGGGCTTGTGCAGCTCAGTTGTGGCCACGGGTGCCTCCCATGATCCGCCGGTTGACCAGGGTGAAGCCCATCAGCAGGACGAACAGCACCAGTGACTGGGCGCAGGCGTAGCCGACGCGGAACTCCCGGAAGGCGGACTTGTAGATCTCGTACGTCATCATCGTGGTGCTGTTGGCCGGCCCACCCTCGGTGAGGATGTAGATCTGGTCGAACGACTGGAACGCGCTGATCATCGAGGTGATGAGCACGAAGAACGTCGCGGGCTTCAGCAGCGGCAGCGTGATCGAGAAGAACTGCCGCACCTTGGACGCGCCGTCCACCGACGCCGCTTCGTACAGCTCCTTCGGCATGGACTGGAGCGCGGCCAAGTAGATGAGCATCTTCATGCCGATGCCCTGCCAGATGCCGACCAGGATCACCGAGGGCAACGCCCAGGTGGTCGACGAGAGCCAGGCCGGACCCTCGATCCCGACGAACGAGAGCAGGGCGTTGAGCAGCCCGTTGCTCGGGTTGTAGATCCACAGCCAGACCAGGGCGATCGCCACCGTGGCGGTGACCTGCGGCAGGAAGATCGCGGTACGGAAGATCCCGCGCGCCTTCAGGCCCGTGTGCAGGGCGAGTGCCACCAGCAGCCCCAGCATCATGCCGAACGGCACGGTGAAGAAGGTGTAGATGACGGTGTTGACGATGGACTTGCGGAACACCGCGTCGTCCAGCATCTCCGTGAAGTTGTCGAGCCCCACGAACTGTGGCGGCGTCAGCACGTCGTACTTCGTGAAGGCCAGGACGACCGAGGCGACGACCGGCAGGCCGATCCAGAGCGCGGCGTGCAGCAGGGCGGGGGCCACCATCAGCATGCCGGCCCGTTGCCTGCGGCGCCCCGGACCCGTCGGGGTCCTGCCGGTCTGCCGCTTGGCGGGCCGGGTCTTCTCAGGCGGGGAAGGCGGCCGCGCGGGCCGTGCCTTCAATACGGATACAGCTCCCACAGCGGCGCCTCACATCCGGCCGATGGCGGCCTCGGCGAGACGGCCGAGTTCCGCGATGGCGTCCTTCGCGGACTGACCGCCCACGATCGCGGGCTCCAGCGTCGGCTTGATCTTCTCGCGGATCTCCATCCACGCAGCGGTGCCGCCCTCCGAGCAGGCGGCGCTCATGTTCTGCAGGGAGAGGTCGACGAACTTGTTCTCCTTGACATAGCCGGATTCGTTGAGGTCCTTGAGCCCCGGCACCGAACCGCGCTGCTTCGCGGCGCCCAGGATCGACTCCGGGGTCGCGAGGTACTCGACCAGCGCACGCGCGGCGGCCGGGTGCTTGGAGCTGGCCGACTGGGTGACGAGCGTGCCGCCCTGGAGCATCGCCGGCTTGCGGTTGGCCAGGATGAACGCACCGAGCTTGTCCTCCTTCAGCAGCTCGGGGTTCTGCTGGCGGACCTGCTCCCACAGGGCACTGGTCGTCATCATCATCGACGCCCGGCCCGTCTGGACGTTGGCCGGGGCACCGGCGTCCGTCTTCTTCGCGTAGTCGGCGGAGCCGTCCTTGATCAGGTCCTTGAAGAACTGCAGCGCCTCGACGCCCCGGCTGTCGGTGAACAGCACCTTCTTGCCGTCGGCGCTGAAGAGCTGACCGCCGTTGGCGAACAGGAACGTCTCCCAGCACTGGCGCAGGTCGATGGAGAACGGGTCGAACCCGATCTGCCCGCCCTTCGTCAGCTGCTTCGCCACGGCCCGCAGTTCCGCCCAGTTGGCCGGGGTCTTCTTGATGCCGGCCTCGGCGAAGTGGTCCTTGCGGTAGACGACGATGCGGGTGTCGAGCACCACCGGCAGCGCGTACAGCTTGCCGTCGTAGCGCGACGGCTCCAGCACCCGCTTCTCGTAGTCGTGCGCGGTGGCGAACTTCTCCGGCAGCTCCGCGATCGCCTTCTTGGCGGCGAACGGCGGGATCCAGCCGACGCCCATCATCAGCACATCGGGCAGCAGCCCGCCGGCCATACCCGTGGTGATCTTCTCGTTGAGCTGCGCGTACGTGGTGTAGTCCACGTTCACCTTGACGTCCGGATACTTCTTCCGGAAGCCGCCCAGGATCTCCTTCTCCAACAGCGTCTTGCCGTTGGCGTTCTCGTAGATCGGGGTGAGCAGCGTGATCTCGCCCTCGGCGGGACCGTCGGCGGAGCCGGCCGCAGTGGAGCCGGTGCCGCAGCCGGACAGTGCGGCCGCAGCCGTACCGGCACCGATGGCGGCGAGCAGCGACCGTCGTTTAAGTTCCATGGGGCACCCCTTGAGGCGAAGGCAGTGGATCGATCCAGCAATGACAACCCGGCCATGGCTGGGAAGTGCTGGTAAATCGATGCACTGAGACTAAGAACGCTCCGTGAGACTCGTCAACAGCTGATGCACAACAATTTTCCGGGAAGTTAACGGGTGTACCGGTGAAGCAAGTTCAGTAAATCGGTACACTAGTGTGGTTGAACGCGTTCCGAACCGGAGGTGGCATGAGCGGGGTAACGATCCATCAGGTCGCGGAGGCTGCGGGTGTCTCCGCCAGCACCGTGTCGAACGTCCTCAACGGACGTACGGACCGTATGCAGGCGACCACCCTGGCCCGCGTGGAGCAGGTGATCGAGCAGCTCAGCTACCGGCCCAACCGTGCGGCGCGCATGCTGCGCACCGGCCGGATCAAGGTCATCGGCCTGATCGTGCCGTCGGTCGCCAACCCCTTCTGGGGGGCGCTGGCCCGGGAGCTGGAGGCCATCGCGCTGGCCGAGGGGTATCACGTACTGCTCTGCAACAGCGAGCGTGATCCGGCCCGTGAGCTCAAGTACGGGGAAGAGCTGCTGGCCGACGGGGTGAGCGGGGTGGTGCTCTGTTCCTCGCTGCCCTCGCTCGAGCATGTCGCCCCGCTGCTCAGCCGCGGTCTGAGGATGGTCGCCTTCGACCGCACCGCCCAGGCGGGCGATCCGCCGTCGCTGGCCTCCATCAGTGTCGACAACGCGATGGGCGCCGAGCTCGCCACCCGCCATCTGCTCGAACTGGGACACCGCAGGCTGGCGTTCGTCTCAGGCTCGGTCAACAGCGTCAACCGTCGCGAGCGGCTGCGCGGATTCCGGGCGGCCCTGGAGTCGGCGGGCCTGGATCCGGCGGACGCGATCGTGTGGCCCGGCGCCGACACCGCGGAGTTCGGTGACAAGGACGCGGCCGAGCTGGGGCGCAAGGCCGCCCGGGAGCTGCTGTGCGGACCGCGTCCGCCCACCGCGTTCGTCGCGATCAACGACATGTGCGCGATCGGGATCTGCCGGGGCGCGAAGGACGCGGGCCGCAGCGCGGGGCAGGACGTCTCCGTGGTCGGCTTCGACGACATCCTGCTCGCCGACCTCTTCGAGCCGCCGCTGACCACTGTGCGCCAGCCTCTTCCGGAGATGGCCGCCGAGACGTTCCAGCAGCTGAAGGCCCGGATCGAATCCGCCCCGGTCGCCGGACGTTCGCTCCTGATCAGGCCGAGGCTGGTGGTCCGGGAGTCGACGGCGCCCGCCCCTGTCGAGGTGGAATCGCCGGGCGAGGTGCTTGCGCACCGGTGAACCGCCGGTGCGCGCCGGTGGCGCCGACCGGCCGGTACGCGGACAGCGCGAGGCCACCGCCCCGGAAGCGGTGCCCTCGCGCCGATGGTCCCCGGACGTCCGCGGACGTTGCCGTGCCTCGCGGGCGTTGCCGTGCCCCGCGCCCGCCCCTGGGTCAGGACGTGGTGCAGGCGCCGATGGATGGCGCCGAGGTGTTGCCGTTCGTCATGACGGTGAACCCGAAGGACGTCGAGGCTCCGGCGGCCAGACTGCCGTTGCCGTTGGGCTTCATGGTCATCACATTGCCGCTGCCGTCCCAGGACGGGGTGCCGTTCCAGGTGGTGGTGATCTTCTGGGGAGACGTCACCGTCACCGGGACCGTCCAGGTGCTGATCGCCGAACTGCCCGCCCTGACCGTCACCTGCCCGTTGAAGCGGTCGCCCCAGGTGTCGGTCTTCGTGTAGGTGACCGTGCACGAGCCGGTTCCGCCGCCGTTGTCCCCGCCACCGCCGCTGGTGCCGCCCAGTGCCGCGAGTACGGCGGTGTACGCCGGCTTCCTGCCGTAGTTGTCGTCGAACAGCAGCGGGGTGCCGCTGCTGCGCCACGAGTACTTGTCCGGGATGCCCCATACGGTGATGCCGGCGCAGCGTGACACGGCCAGACAGGCGTTCACGACCTTGGTGTAACTCGCGGCCTGCGCCGACCCCGAGCCCTCGATGTCCAGCTCGGTGATCTGCACGTCCACCCCGAGATCGGCGAAACGCTGCAGATTTGCCTGGTAGTCCGAGGGGACGGGGGAGTTGCTGTTGAAGTGCGACTGGAAGCCGACGCAGTCGATCGGGACACCGCGCTGCTTGAAGTCCTTCACCATGGCGTAGACCGCGTTACTCTTCGCGTTCTGACCGTCGGTGTTGTAGTCGTTGTAACAGAGCTTGGCCCCGGAGTCCGCGGCCCGTGCGGTACGGAAGGCCTCCTCGATGAAGCCGTTGCCGAGTCTGTCCTGGAAGGGTGAGCTGCGCCGGGCCCCGCTGCTGCCGTCCTGGAAGGCCTCGTTGACGACGTCCCAGGCGTAGATCTTGCCCTTGTAGTGCGCCATCACCTGGTTGATGTGGTTGGTCATCGCCGAACGCAGGTCATCGGCGCCGAGCCCGCCCACCCAGCCGGGGAGCTGGGAGTGCCACACCAGCGTGTGACCGCGGAGCTTCATGCCCTTGCCCTGGGCATGGCTGACGATCTGGTCCGCGGAGCCGAAGCTGAAGCTGTTGCGGGAGGCCTCGACGGCATCCCACTTCATCTCGTTCTCCGGCGTCACCATGGTGAACTCGGTGTCCAGGGTGGAGGCGTACGCGGACTCGCCGAGGTGGTTGGCGGCGACGGCGGTGCCGAAGTAGCGGCCCTTGGCGGCGGCGGACGCCCCGAGCGTCGTCGCGGCCTCGGCGGTGCCCGCGAGCGAGAGGACCCCCGCCGCGGCGAGCGCGCCGGCCATGGCGAGCACGCCGGCCCTGCGTGCCCGTGAGAGGGACTTCGAACGTGCGGCTTCGCCGTTGTGCGGTGGGTTGACGATCACTTTCCAACACCTTCTTCCGGTCGCCGGGCGGCATGAACGGGCCGCCCGGACGGGTGAGTGGACCGTGTGCTGAGCGGTCTCCGGCCACGGGGGACCCGCCGTCCGACGACGGTTCCGTGGCGCGAAGTTGATCGGTGATGCAGGGAGCGAGGGAGAGTATGCGCGCGCCCGGATCGCTCGTCAACGCCACATTTCCGAAATATTTCGAAGAGATTAACCGCCTCATTGCCCTCCCCTATGGCTTTGACCTGCTGATTTGCTCTCTGATTCGCGTCACGCGATGGGATGCGGGGGACGCATGCGTACATTCAACCCTCGTAGTTACGAAAGGATTCCGAATGCTGAGCGAGGATGGCAATGCATGTCGTCATGGCAAGTGCAAAAAGAGCAGCAGGGCTACCCCGGCTGATCTGGGACTTCTGCGCTCGCATCGGTGAATCGGGTGGCCGGTGAATCGATATCGACGCCGCAATCCATCGAAATATTTCGATCACCGAAAGAATCTTGAATCGAATCCCGGGGATTCCGGGGTCCTCCCATGACACGATCGGTTCCCGCGGCCGGCCGGGCAGCCGGATGCACCACCCGGAGGGATTCATGGCGACACGGTGGAGCCTGACGATCGACTGCGCGCACCCCGCGCAACTGGCGGAGTTCTGGGCGCTCGCCCTGAGCTACACGCGGAAGCCGCCGCCGAAGGGCTTCGGCAACTGGGAGGAGTGGTTCGTGCACCATGACGTCCCGGAGGAGGAGTGGGACGACGGCGCCTACCTGTCGGACCCGGAGGGTGAGGGGCCCGACCTGTCCTTCATGAAGGTGCCCGAGTCGAAGGCGGGGAAGAACCGCCTGCATCTGGATGTGCAGGCCGGCGGCGGCCGCGAGGTGCCGTGGGAGGTGCGTTGGCCGCGCGTGCTGGAGGCGCTGGATCGGCTGACTGCCGCGGGGGCGACGGTCCTTCATGAGTACGAGGCCAGGGGGCGGCCCGATCACGTGCTGGTGGCGGACCCGGAGGGCAACGAGTTCTGCCTGTTGTGACGGCCTGCGCGCCCGGAGACCCATGTCCCCGAAGGCAGGGCGAATCGACAAGCGGTTCTCCCGGAGCGACCGACCGGCAGAGCGGCACGGACCGACCGGCAGAGCGGCACGGACCGGCAGACCGGCATCGCCCGGCATCCTGCCCTCGGCTGCTCCCCGCCTCCGGCATGACCCGAACGAGAGGCCCTGAGGGCTGTCCCGTGATCCGTGGTGGATCAGCGCGCGGCGTCGGATGCGGTGCATCGCAAGGCGGAGGAGCGTCCGCATACTGGATGTATTCGGGCGTTCCGACAACGCGGTGAGGTGCCGTAGCTGTTTCGTGCGCCCGCCAGGGATTGCGGGACAGCCCTCAGGCCGGTTCGGCCGGCTGCTGGGCGGCCTCGGGTCCGCCTGCGCTGACCAGCCCTGTCTCGTAGGCGGCGATGACGGCCTGGACACGATCACGGAGACCGAGCTTGGCGAGGATGCGGGCGACATGGGTCTTGACGGTCGTCTCGGCGAGGTGGAGACGGGCGGCGAGTTCGGCGTTGCTCAGTCCTCTGGCAAGCAGGCCGAAGACCTCCAGTTCGCGAGGGGTGAGCGACGCGAGGTCACGGTGCAGGGCGACGGAGTCGCTGCCGCGCCGGGCGAACCGCTGAACGAGGCGGCGCGTGATGGCCGGCGCCAGGAGGGCGTCGCCGGTACGGACCGTACGGACGGCGACGGTCAGGTGCTCGGGTGTGACGTCCTTGAGGAGGAACCCGCTGGCGCCGGCGGACAGCGCCGCGTAGACGTACCGGTCGAGGTCGAACGTGGTCAGGATGATGACACGAGGTTCGCCGGGGGCGCCGGTGAGAATGCGGCGAGTGGCCTCCAGCCCGTCCATCTCGGGCATCCTGACGTCCATCAGGACCACGTCGGGCCGCGTGCGTCGCACCGCTTCGACGGCCTCGGCCCCGTTGGCCGCCTCGGCGACGACGTCCATGCCGTTGGCGCCCAGGATCATCCGGAATCCGGTACGGACCAGCGTCTGGTCGTCGGCGAGGAGCACGCGCAGCGGCTCGGTCACAGTGCCTCCAGTGGGATCAGCGCCTCGACACGATAACCGCCGGTCAGGCGTCGCCCGGTGGTCAGGGTTCCGTCATGGACGGCGAGGCGCTCGCGCAGCCCGATCAGACCCCGGCCGTTCCCGGTGGGCGCGCCGGCGCCCGGGTGCCCACCGGTGTCGGCGACTTCCACCCGGAGCCGGTCCGGGCCGTATTCGACGGTGACGGCGGCGGTGGCGCCGGACGCGTGCTTCACGGTGTTGGTCAGGGCTTCCTGGACCACGCGGTAGGCGGCGAGTTCGAGACCGGGCGGGAGGGGACGGGGCGGGCCGGTCACGGTGAGCTCCACAGGAAGTCCGGTGTTCCGGACCCGTCCGACCAGTGTTTCCACCTGGTCCAGTCCGGGTTGTGGGGCCAGTTCCGCCAACGTATCGGCCAGCTCCGCGTCCTGGTCCGCCCCCTCGACCTCGTCGGCCATCGTGAGGAGTCCCATGACATGGCGCAGCTCGGTCATGGCAGCCCGCCCACCCGCCTCGACGGCGAGCAGCGCCTCGCCGGCCTGTTCGGGGGACGACTCCATGACGGTGCGGGCAGCGCCCGCCTGGATGATCATCACGCTGACGTTGTGCGTGACGACGTCATGCAGTTCGCGGGCGATCCTGGCCCGTTCGTGCTCGACCGCCCGGCGCAGCGCCTCGGCCTGCTCGCGTTCCAGCGCGGAGAGGCGGGTGCGACCCTCACCGGTTCGGAGCTTCCAGGTGCGCAGGCCGATGGCGGCGACGGCCATCGGAACCAGGATCAGCAGGACGATGTACTCGTTGGGGACGATCGGCGTGACCGAGTTCCCCGAAGTGCCGACCAGGACGACGGACACCGGCAGCGCCGCCAGGGTCGCCACCCGGCGCGGGCTGTACACCGCCGCGCTGTAGACGGCGATGACGAACGCGTAGAAGGTCAGCCGCAGGACGCTCTGCGGTGTCGCCAGGGTCGCGGCCGTCACGATGCACAGCACGGCGAGCGGGTAGCGGCGGCGCAACGCCAGGGCGCCCGAGGCGATGGCGGCCAGGGCCACCATGAAGGCCAGGCCGTCGGCGCCGGACGGGCGCGCCACGACGTACTCCACGCCGGGTGCGATCTCACGCACCACGATGTTGTCGGCGTTGTCGACGCCGTAGTAGACGGTGGTGACTCCGAGTGCCAGCGCCACCAGGGCGTCGAACCGCCGGGCGCGCGGGGCCGGCCGCAGCGGCGGGCCGCTCAGCAGACCGGCATCGAGGACCGTCCGGCGTGCGGAGTCCCGCAGCTGCTCCAGTGTCGTACGTACGTCCCTCACCGGTTCATTGTCGCCGCCGCGCGATCTCGCGGCGTCCGTCCCGATGGGCATTCCCACCGCACGGGATACATCACCCGCCTACATCGCAGGGATGACGTTTTCCGGGGCTCGTCCCGGCGCGGGACGGCAATGGGCCCGGGCGGACGATGCGGTCGGGCCGGACCCGCTCCTAGCGTTCACGCAGCCAACTGCCCGTACCCAAGGAGCGTCCTCATGACCACACCGGTGATCGAACTGCGCGGGGTGAGCCGCCGATACGACGACGGCCCGCCCGCCCTGGACGCGGTGTCGCTGACCGTTCGGCCGGGCGAGGCGGTCGCGATCCTCGGCCCTTCCGGTAGCGGCAAGTCCACGCTGCTCAATCTCGTCGCGGGCCTGGACCGGCCCGACACGGGGACCGTCACCGTGGACGGGGTGAGGGTGGATCAGCTGGGCGAGACCGGCTCGGCGCTGTACCGCAGGTCGAAGATCGGCATGGTCTTCCAGTTCTTCAACCTGCTCGACGACCTGACCGTCACCGACAATGTCGTCCTGCCCGCGCGCCTCGCGGGGATGGCGCGTGGCGAGGCGGACCGCCGGATGGCGGAACTCCTGGAGCTTCTGGGCATCGACCGGCACGCCCGGAGCTACCCGGGGCGGCTGTCCGGCGGCGAGCGGCAGCGCGTCGCTGTGGCCCGGGCGTTGATGAACCGGCCGGCGCTTCTCCTGGCCGACGAGCCGACCGGGGCCCTGGACACCGCCGCAGGACAGGACGTCAGCAGGCTGCTCACCGGCCTCAACGCCGAGGGCCAGACCATCGTGGTGGTCACCCACGACCTCGCTCTTGCCCGGTCCTGCACGAACCGCACGGTCGAGATCGCCGACGGACGGATCACCGAGGACGTCCCGACCCGGTCCGCCGCCTCGGCGGCCGCTGACGCGCGGGCCGCCCGATGAGCGCGCTCGGCAAGGTGGTGCGCTCGGGGGTGGGACGACGTCGGGTTCAGACCCTGGTGACCGCTCTCGCCACGATGATGGCAGTGGCCGCCTCCGTCCTCGGGGGAACGCTGCTCGTGGTGTCCGGCGCGCCCTTCGACGACGCCTTCGACAGGCAGCACGGGGCACATCTGTCCGTGCAGTTCGACGCGGGCAGGGCGAGCTCCGGACAGCTGACGGCGTCCGGGCAGGCCGAAGGAGTGAGCAGCGCGGCCGGGCCGTTCCGTACGGCAACAGTCATCCCGAAGTCGGACGCGGCGGGCCCCGGTTGGCCGATGACCGTGGTCGGCCGGAGCGGTCCCGGCCGGGACGTGGATGCGGTGGCGCTGCTCGAAGGGCGGTGGCCCACGCGCACCGGGGAGGTCGTGCTGTCCGCCGACTCCTGGCTCTTCCCGGCCATGGGCATGAAGCTCACCTTCCCCGCTCTGGCCGATGGTCCGGCCCTGACGGTGGTCGGTGTGGGCCGCTCGGTCACGCGGACCGCCGACGCCTGGGTGGTTCCCTCCCAGATGCCGGCGCTCACCGCGCCCGGCAGTGGCGGCCACCAGATGCTCTACCGCTTCACCGACGCGGGCACTGCCGCTCGGATCACCGCGGGCGGCAAGGCCGTGACGGGATCCCTGCCCCCGGGAGCGGCCGTCGGCGAACAGTCATGGCTCACCGTGAAGAAGTCCGCAGAGCGAGACACCGCCCTCTACGTACCGTTTCTCATCGCGTTCGGCGCCCTGGGCCTGGTCATGTCCGTGCTCGTCGTCGGCAACGTCGTCGCATCGGCCGTCGGTACGGGAACGCGTCGCATCGGCATCCTCAAAGCCATCGGCTTCACCCCTGCCCAGGTCGTGCGGGCCTACGCGGGACAGGCACTGATCCCGGCCGCCGTCGGCACGGCCCTCGGTGTCCTCGCCGGCCACCTGCTCGCCGTCCCCGTACTGGCCGAGACGGAGGAGGTCTACGGCACGTCGTCACTGACCGTCGCCCCCTGGGTCGACCTGTCGGTGATCGCCGGGGTGCTCGGCCTGGTGGCGGCGACGGCGTGGGCGAGTGCCGGGCGGGCCGGCCGGCTGCGTACGGTCGATGCCCTTGCCGTCGGGCGCAACGCTTCGCAGCGGCGCGGCCGTTGGGCCGTCCGCCTGGCCGGCCGGCTGCCGTTGCCGCAGCCGGTGTCGCTGGGCCTGGCCCGGCCCTTCGCGCGACCCGCCCGTGCACTGGCCATGGGCGCGGCGATCCTGTTCGGTGCGGTCGCCGTCACGTTCGCCGTGGGGATGGGCGCCTCGCTCGGTCAGGTGATGAAGGCCAAGGCACACGACGTCGCCGATGTCGTCGTGCCCGCGCCCCTGCCGGACTTCGGGCCCCAGGACCCCGGTGCGGCGAAGCGGCCGAAGGCGGATCCGGCCGCAGTCGCCGCGGCCGTCGAGGCCGCCGCCGGAACCGGGAAGCACTACGGCGCCGCGACGGTGCGGGCGACCGTGTCCGGCCTGACCGGCACCGTCGACGTGGTCGCCTTCACCGGCGACGCCTCCTGGGGCGGCTACACGATGGTCTCGGGCCGCTGGATCGACCGGCCGGGCGAGGCCGTCGTCCCGACGCCCTTCCTGGCCGCGACCGGCACCCGCATCGGCGACGCCATCACCCTGAACGGCCTGGCCCGGGCGGTCACCGTCCGGATCGTCGGCGAGGTACTCGACCCCCGCAACGACGGCATGCAGGTCTTCACCGACGCCACGACCCTCACCGCCGCACATCCGGATCTGACGGAATCGAGCCACCACATCGCGGTCACGTCAGGCACCGACGTCCCCGGGTACGTCGACGCGCTGAACAAGGAGCTGGCACCCCTGGGGGCAACAGCCCGGGCCGGTGGCCTCGACGCCGGCGGCGACATGGTCGTCACCCTCAACGCCCTGTCCGCGTTCCTCACGCTGATGCTCGTCGCCGTGGCCGCCCTCGGTGTGCTCAACGGTGTACTGCTCGACACCCGCGAGCGCATCCGGGAACTCGGTGTCCACAAAGCGCTCGGCATGACCCCCCGCCAGACCATCGCGATGGTCCTCACCTCGGTCGTCGTGACCGGACTTGCCGCGGGCGCCCTCGGCGTGCCGCTCGGCGTGGCCCTGCACGGCTGGGTGATGCCCGCGATGGGGGACAGCGTGGGGCTCCGCCTGCCCGATTCCGTCCTCGCCGTCTACCACGGGGCTCAGCTGTTCCCGCTCGTACTCGGCGGCCTGTTCATCGCCACCCTGGGTGCGCTCCTGCCCGCCGGCTGGGCAGCCAGGACCCGGACGGCCACGGCTCTGCGCACCGAATAGGCGGACCGGTCTCCACCGTCGGCGTTGAACGCGGAGCCGGGCCGGCTACGCCTCATCGGCCTCCTGGCCGGCGGCATCGTCGGCGCGGTCGATCTCGGCCGGGTGCTCCTCCGCCCGGGTCCGGCAGACCTGGGAGCGCGGATTCCAGGGACAGCCCGAGTCCGGGGAGCCGCCGGCACGGCGGAGCCCGGCCGCATACGGTCGCGGCCGGGCCGGAGCCGACGGCTGATCAGGATTCGGGACAGAGGGTCTTGCGCAGCCCGAAGTTGACGTGACTTCCGTCGTCATCGGTCAGCGTGATGCCGTCGTAGGAGAACCGCTGTGCGGCACTGTGGTCCGGGTCCGTCGCGCCGCCGTCAAGGGCCGCGCACTGGTTGCGGGCCGCGCTGATGGCTTTGTCCTCGTCATGAGTGAGGCTGCCGTTGACGTCATGGATGGCCTGGAGGACGGCGGAGCGCGCCGCGCCCGTGGGCTCGGGCGGAATGCCGGTGTTCCCGGCGCCGCTGCCGTCCGCCGCCTTCGACGCCTGGGGCGCGGTGCTCCTGACGGTGTCGGCCTTGCTGTCGCTGCCCTTGTCACTGCTGCAGCCAACGACGCCGACGGCGAGTATCGCGGCGATGGCCGCGGTCGTGGTGCGGATGCGCATGATTCCCCCTGGTGAGACACGAGTAGGGGCAATGGTGCGTCCGGCGGGGCGGCAGGGCCGCAGCGGTGACAGGGTTGTGACCCGCTGCGTACAGGTTGGTGCAGTGGCCCGGCCGCCCCGGCCCCTTCGCGTGGGGCGCCGGTCAGTCCGCCGAGGCGGCCCAGCCGTCCGCCACGATGCGCCGGGCGTCGCCCGGACGCCCCTCGTCGAAGACCGTACGTCGGCCGTCCTCGACCTTGATGGCGTCCACGTACACCCCCCGGCCGACGTACAGCTGATCCGTGGCGTACCGCCAGCGCAGTCGCGACTCCCCGCCGCTCCACTGCGCGAGGTCCGCGTCCAGCTGGTGCCAGACGCGGCCCGACCAGCCGGACACCGAGCCCTCGGGGTGCGGTTCGGGCCGCTCCCGGCCATGCTGTGAGGCCGGTTCGGTGGTGAACGGAACCGGCTGCCAGGTGGCTCCGGCGTCCCGCGAGGCCTCCAGGAACAGGAAGTCGGAGCCTGGCTCGGTGTCCCACCACAGCGCGCAACTCAACCGGGCACGCGAGGACGTGAGGGTGAGCGGCGGGAGCGCCAAGGTGGCCGACGACGCGCTTGCCAGACCGGAGAACCATGCCGTACGGCCCCGCGCAGGCCGGACCGCGACCGCCCGGGCCATCTGGTTGGCGGTGGCGACCCGCGGCGCGCTGCCCGAGCGCCAGCTGCGCACCGGGTGGACCGAGTTGCCCAGCACGATCAGGAACGAGTCCGTGGTCGGGTCGAGGACCAGACTGGTGCCCGTGAAACCGGTGTGGCCCGCCGTGCGCGGGGTGGCCATCGCGCCCATGTACCAGTGCTGGTAGAGCTCGAAGCCGAGGCCGTGCGCGTCACCGGGGAACGCGGTGTTGAAATCGGTGAAGAGCAGGTCCACCGATGCGGCCGAGAGGATTCTCGCGCGGCCGTAGGCGCCGCCGTTGAGCAGCGTCCGGGCGAGGATCGCCAGGTCCCAGGCGCAGGAGAAGACCCCGGCGTGGCCGGCGACACCGTCCAGGCTGTACGCGTTCTCGTCGTGCACCTCGCCCCAGACCAGCCCGCGTTCCAGCCCGGACCAGGGGAGCCGGGCGTCCTCGGTCGCGGCGATCTTCGGCTTCCAGGAGGCAGGTGGGTTGTACCGGGTGCGCTGCATCCCGAGCGGAGCGGTGATCTGTTCGCGGAGCAGTACGTCCTCGGTGCGGCCGGTGATCTTCTCCAGGATCAGTTGGAGCGAGATCAGATTGAGGTCGGAGTAGAGGTACACCGTGCCGGGCGGGTTCGCCGGCACCTCGTTCCAGAGCAGCTCCAGCTTTCCCTCCCGTGTCGGCGCCTTGTAGAGCGGGATCCAGGCCCGGAATCCCGAGGTGTGCGTGAGCAGCTGACGAACGGTGATGTCCTGCTTGCCGCCGCCGGCGAAGTCGGGGAGATACGAGGCGACGGTCGCCTCCAGCTCCAGCGTGCCGCGCTCGATCTGCTGCACGGCCAGGATCGAGGTGAACAGTTTCGACACCGACGCCAGGTCGAAGACCGTGTCCTCGGCCATGGGGATCTGCTGGTCCGCCGGGAACTCCACACCGGTGTCGGTCTTCTCGTCGTACGCCGCATAGCGGACGGCCTTGCCGATCGGCCGGTGCAGTGCCACCGTCCCGCCCCGTCCCGCGAGCAGCACGGCGCCCGCGTACCAGGGGTGTTTGGGCGAGTCGGCGAGGTATCTCTCCGCCTCGGTGACGAGCCGGTCGAGCGGCTCCTGCAACAGCCCCGCACGGGCGGCCGATCCGCGCCGCAGCGTCGGCCTGTGCCCATCCGCCGGCGTCCCCGCCGCGGTCCCTGCGCTCATCTCCGACGACCCCGCCCCCGACTCCGTGGCAGACGCCGCCGCCGCGAACGGAATGGGCGCCAGGGCGAGTGCTCCGCCCAGGGCCAGCATCCCACCGCCCAGCCTCCGCCGGCTGATGCCCCCGCCCATCGTGTCCTCGGTCATCCGGAACCCCTTCCCCATGCCTGAAAGTAACTTTCGAAATATCTTCCGAGCGTGAAACTTCCTGCCGAACCAGAGGGTACTGTCACCCCCCGCCGTCCCGTAGGCCCCGGAGTCACAAAGAATCTGACACTGCATCAGAAAATCTCTTCCCTCGTCCGTCGGACTGCGGCATCCTGCCGCCCATGGAGACGGAGCTGAGTCAAAAACTGGGGATCGAGCACGCCATCTTCGGCTTCACGCCGTTCCCGGCGGTGGCCGCGGCCATCACCCGGGCCGGTGGATTCGGCGTACTCGGCGCGGTCCGCTACACCGCCCCCGACGACCTCGCACGCGACCTCGACTGGATGCAGGAACACACGGACGGCAAGCCCTACGGCCTCGACGTCGTCATGCCCGCCAAGAAGGTGGAGGGCGTGAGCGAGGCCGATGTGGAGGCGATGATCCCGCCAGGCCACCGGCAGTTCGTCCAGGAGACCCTCGCCAAACACGGCGTCCCCGAACTCGCCGAGGGCGAGGCGTCGGGCTGGCGCATCACGGGCTGGATGGAGGAAGTCGCCCGTAACCAGCTCGACGTGGCGTTCGGCTACCCCATCAAGCTCCTCGCCAACGCGCTGGGCTCACCGCCCGCCGACGTCATCGCCCGCGCCCACGACCAGGACGTCCTCGTCGCCGCCCTCGCCGGAAGCGCCCGGCACGCCCGGCACCACGCGGACGCGGGCATCGACGTCGTCGTCGCCCAGGGATACGAGGCGGGCGGCCACACCGGGGAGATCGCCTCCATGGTGCTGGTCCCGGACGTCGTCGACGCCGTCGGCCCGCTGCCCGTCCTCGCGGCGGGCGGCATCGGCAGCGGCGAACAGATCGCCGCGGGACTCGCCCTGGGCGCCCAAGGCGTCTGGCTCGGCTCCCTCTGGCTCACCACCGAGGAGGCGGACATGCACTCCCGGGCGCTGACCGCCAAACTCCTCGCTGCGGGCTCGGGCGACACGGTTCGCTCCCGCGCCCTCACGGGCAAACCCGCGCGGCAGCTCCGTACCGAATGGACCGACGCCTGGGACGACCCGTCGGGACCCGGCACCCTGCCCATGCCCCTCCAGGGACTCCTGGTCGCCGAGGCCGTCTCCCGTATCCAGAAGTACGAGACGGGCGCCCTGCTCGGCACCCCCGTCGGCCAGATCGTCGGCCGGATGAACACCGAACGCAGTGTGCAGGCCGTCTTCGACGACCTGACCCGCGGCTTCGAACGAGCCGTCGACCGCATCAACCGCATCGCCGGACGGAGCGCCTCATGAACCAGCCGCCCAACGGCTTCTGGGCCCAGGCCACCGCCGACCCCGACCGTACGGTCCTGGTCGCACCCGACGGCGAGACGTGGGCGGCGGGACGGCTGCACGCCGAGGCCAACCGCATGGTCCACGGCCTTCGCGCGGCCGGCCTCGAAGAGGGCGACGCCTTCGCCGTCGTCCTGCCCAACGGTGTCGAGTTCCTCACCGCCTACCTCGCAGCCTCCCAGGCCGGGTTCTACCTCGTCCCCGTCAACCACCACCTCGTCGGGCCCGAGATCGCCTGGATCGTCTCCGACTCGGGCGCCAAGGTGCTCATCGCCCACGAGCGCTTCACCGAGGCGGCGACCGCCGCCGCCGACGAGGCGAAACTGCCTGCGAGCCATCGCTACGGGGTCGGTGCCGTCGACGGCTTCCGCCCGTACGCCGAACTGCTGGAGAACCGGCCGGTCTCGCCTCCGGAAGGGCGCACCCTCGGCTGGGTCATGAACTACACCTCCGGCACCACCGGCCGCCCACGCGGCATCCGCCGGCCGCTGCCCGGAAAGCTCCCCGAGGAGAGCTACCTCGGCGGGTTCCTCGGCATCTTCGGCATCAAACCGTTCGACGGCAACGTCCATCTGGTCTGCTCACCGCTCTACCACACCGCCGTACTGCAGTTCGCGGGCGCGGCCCTGCACATCGGCCACCCGCTCGTCCTGATGGACAAGTGGTCGCCCGAGGACATGCTGCGGGCGATGGACACGCACCGCTGCACCCACACGCACATGGTCCCGACCCAGTTCCACCGTCTCCTCGCCCTCCCCGACGAGGTCCGGCAGCGGTACGACGTCTCGGCGATGCGCCACGCCATCCACGGTGCGGCCCCCTGCCCCGACCACGTCAAACGGGCCATGATCGACTGGTGGGGGCGCTGCGTGGAGGAGTACTACGCGGCCAGCGAGGGCGGCGGCGCCTTCGCCACCGCCGACGACTGGCTGAAGAAGCCGGGCACCGTCGGCCGGGCCTGGCCCATCAGCGAACTCGCGGTCTTCGACGACGACGGCAACCGGCTCGGACCGGGCGAGCTGGGCACCGTCTACATGAAGATGAGCACCGGCGGCTTCAGCTACCACAAGGACGAGGGCAAGACGAGGAAGAACCGCATCGGCGACTTCTTCACCGTCGGAGACCTCGGCATCCTCGACGAGGACGGCTACCTCTTCCTCCGCGACCGCAAGATCGACATGATCATCTCCGGCGGGGTGAACATCTACCCCGCCGAGATCGAGAGCGCACTGCTCACCCACCCCGCCGTCGCCGACGCCGCCGTCTTCGGCATCCCGCACGCCGACTGGGGCGAGGAGGTCAGAGCCGTCGTCGAAGCCGCCGAGGGGCATGAGGCGGGCGACGAGCTCGCCGCGGAGATCCTCGGCCACTGCGCCGGGCTGCTCGCCGGGTACAAACGACCCAAGACTCTCGGCTTCATCACGACGATGCCCCGCGACCCCAACGGCAAGCTGTACAAACGGCGGTTGCGCGAACCGTACTGGGAGGGGCACCGGTAGGAGGGTCCGGCCCACCGCGCGGGCCCCGGCCGGTTCTGGCAGCGTATGGCCCATGAACACGAGCGCGACGATCCGGGCACTGGCGACCCGGTGGACCGTGGTCGTGCCGCTGGTCGCCGCGCTCGCGCTGGTGTTCAGCCGGGGGCGCGAGCTGCCGCCGTTCGCCGTCGCGGTGGTCGCGCTCTGCCTCGCCGGCGCCGTTCTGGCCGCCGTGCATCACGCAGAGGTGATCGCCCACCGTGTCGGTGAGCCGTTCGGCTCGCTCGTGCTGGCCGTCGCGGTGACCGTGATCGAGGTGGCGCTCATCGTCACCCTCATGGTGGACGGCGGTCCCAAGACGTCGGCGCTGGCGCGGGACACCGTCTTCGCAGCGGTGATGATCACCTGCAACGGCATCGTCGGCCTCTCGCTGCTGGTGGGGGCGGTCCGCACCCGCGTGGTCGTCTTCAACGCGGAGGGCTCCGGCGCCGCCCTCGCGACCGTGGCGACGCTCGCCACGCTCAGCCTGGTACTGCCCACCTTCACCATCGGCAAGGCAGGGCCCGAGTTCTCCTCCGCCCAGCTCACCTTCGCGGCCGTCGCCTCCCTGTTCCTGTACGGCCTGTTCGTCGCCATGCAGACCGTCAGGCACCGCGAGTACTTCCTCCCGCTCACCCAGGACGGAAAGCTCAAACAGGAGGACCACCGCGCGACGCTGCCCGGAAGGGGAGCCACCGCGCTCAGCCTCACCATGCTGCTCGTGGCCCTGGTCGCCGTGGTCGGCGACGCGAAGGCCGTCTCGCCTGCCATCGAGTCCGGGGTGGAGGCCGCCGGTATGCCGCAGGCCGTCGTGGGTGTCGTCATCGCGCTGCTGGTGCTGCTGCCGGAGACCCTGGCCGCCGTACGGGCGGCACGCCGCGAGCGCATCCAGACCAGCCTCAACCTGGCGCTCGGCTCGGCGATGGCCAGCATCGGCCTGACGATCCCCGCCATCGCGCTGGCCTCGATCTGGCTGTCCGGACCGCTGCACCTCGGGCTGAGCGCCACCCACATGGTGCTGCTCGCGCTGACCGTGGTGGTCGGCGCGCTCACCGTCGTACCGGGGCGCGCCACCCTGCTCCAGGGCGGCGTGCACCTGTCGATCTTCGCCGCGTTCGTCTTCCTCGCGATCAGCCCCTGACCGCGGAGGCGCAGGGGCTGACCTCGGGCCGGAAGCCGTTACCGGTGCTCGTGCACCCGCACCACCTCCAGCGCGGGCGAACGCGCGATGTCCTTCTCGCAGAACCGGGACGTCACCCAGCGCTCACCCGAGAACAGCTCGGTCTGATCGCTGGAGTGGGCGGATGCCGGATTCGACGACTGCGCGTACGTGAGCAGGGTGCGCGCCACCGGACACGGACCGCCGTCCCAGCCGACCGCCTGGATGTAGCTGGAGCCGGTCGAGACGTCCGTGTACCCGCCCGCTGACGCGTCCCACACGCCCTCGGTCTTGTTCCAGATGCCCAGGGACTCCGTGCCGCCGCCGATCGGAATGCGCCGCTCGCCCCGCAGCACCGACTGGTGCTCGCCCAGCGGCGCGTCCAGTGCGATGCCCAGACCTCTCAGCTCGGCCACCGTGTCGGCGAGTGCCGCGAGGACGCGCGGCGCCGAGGTGTCGAGCGTGTTCGGCGTACCCACCGGGTCGGCGGGGGAGAACGGCACCTTCCACAGCTCGGCCGCCGGCACGGCCACCGCCCTGCGCCAGAACCGGTCGAAGAGCAGCGCCCCCCGGCTGCCCGTGTCGACCTTCCGGTCCCAGTCGCGCAGCACCGGGCAGGCCGCCGACACGTCGACCGGCGTGCCGGTGCTCCCGGGTGTCGTGCCACCGGGCAGCGCCGCACAGGCGCGTGCCAGACCGGACGCCGCCAGGTCACCGGCCGGCGCCCGGTTCGCGAACTGCTGACGCTGCAGATCGGCGACGGTCAGCCGGCCGCGGGCCGCCATCGCGGACACGTCCTCGACGGCGCCGCGGGTCCGCATGGAGCGCGGTGCGGCGACCGTCCCGAAGACGCGTTCGTAACCGGTCAGCGGAGCATCGGCGTTCGTCAGCCAGGCACTGTCGTTGGAGTTCTCGACGTACGGCGCGTTCTCCACGGTCGGCATCCGGCCCGGGCCGAAGATCCCGGGCTGTACCGCGTCCGGGTCCGACCCCGGTGCGCAGTCGCTCCGCGAGCCGTCCAGCACGGCGAGTCCTGACGTGGGGTACGTGGCCCTGCCCAGAGGTGTCGAGCACCGCTGCGCGAGGTCGTCCGTGATCCTCGGCAGCACCTGCGACTGCGAGAACAGCGTGTGCCCGGAGGAGTCCGCGGCGATCGTGTTGACCCACGGCAGCCCTTGCGTACGGCGCAGCGACTCCTTGATCCCGGCCGTGCTGCGAGCCTTGCTGAAGCCGAGCGCGGTGTCGCCCGAGCGCAGGTTCACCGCATTGGGATCGCCCAGCGCGTACGCGGCCGTCCGCGTCCACGGCAGTGGGAGCCCCGCACCGAGCGAGGTGACGACCGGTCCGTAGCGGGTCCACCACTGGGTCCGCGTCACCTCCCCGCCGCCCTCGACCGCGACGGAGACCGTGCGCTTCGTCATGCGGTGCGGACTTCCGTCCACGAGATACACGGTCGGGTCGGCCGGATCGAGGGTCAGCTGACGCAGGTCGAGGGTGACGCCCGTGGCCACCGTATGGCTCCACGCGACGTCGGCGTTGTGTCCGATCGACATGGTCGCCGAGCCCAGCAGCGAACCGCCCGCCACATTCAGCTCACCGGGGATCGTCTGCTGCGACTGCCAGAACCGGCGCCCGCCCTGCCAGGGATAGTGCGGATTGCCCAGCAGCAGCCCGCGGCCGCCCGCCGTCGTACTGCCGCGGAACGCCACGGCGTTGGACCCCATGTCCGCGTTCTGCGTCGACAGCAGCCGTGCCGCCGCGTCCGCCGCCTCGCCGGGGGACGGCGAAAGTGCCGGGGGAGCGGGTGCCGGTGCGGCGGGCGGCTGCGCGGCCGTGATGCCGTCGATGCCGCGCCCCTGACCACCGAGCACGGAGAGGGCGAAGGCGCGCTCCGCGACATCGAGCATGGTCACCGGGCGTACCCAGCGGGCGCCCCGGCAGGCCGGGTCGGTGATCCGGTTCTGTGTCAGCCAGGCGTTGTAACCCGCCGCCCAGCCGCGCTGGAGTTCCTTCACCGCCCGGCCAGGCCCGGCCGGGGCCGGAACCTTCAGCAGCTTCTCCACGGTGTGGCTGTCGCGAATCCCGCGGAAGTACAGATCGCTGGAGAGATTCTTCGTCGCCGAGGACAGCGAACCGTCCGGCGCCGCGTCCGGTCCGAAGTACCGGGACCGCTCCCCGCGCAGCGTGACGAAGCCGTCGGCGAGCGTGCACACCTGGTCTGCGGCCTGCGCCCAGCCGTTGCCGAAGCCCAGGCCGGCGTAGTCCTTCGCCACGATGTGCGGAATGCCGTACTCGGTGTAGCGGATCACGGCGGAGAGCCCGCCGCCCGACGGATGGTGGGTGCGGATGGTGAGCGCCGAGGCCGGCGGCAGTGACGCCGACACGGTGAACAGCGCGAGACCGGATACGGCGAGAATCCTCAGACGGTTCCGGAGGGGCAACGGTCCTCCCAACTCTGCTGGTGCGAAAGACGGTTACTCAGGAGTTCGAGATGTCATGGGCAACTCAGCCAGCAGTCCTGTACGTGTGTCAACATCCCGGCCGGTATCCAGACCCTTGACCGCTGGGCCCCGGCCGCACAGGATCACGCCATGACCGGTGTACGCAGCAGCACAGTCGACGGTGTCGTGACCCGCAGCGCACGGCGCACCCCCGAGCGCACCGCCCTGCGGTACGCCGACCGGGCCTGGACCTACCGCGGGCTCGACGAGGCGGTCAGCACCGCGGCCGCCGTCCTCATGGACGGCCACGGACTGCGCCCGGGGGACCGGGTCGCCTCCTACGCCCACAACTCCGACGCGTACCTGATCGCGTATCTCGCCTGCGCCCGCGCCGGACTGGTCCATGTGCCGGTCAACCAGAACCTGACCGGTGAGGACCTCGCGTACATCCTGAGCCAGTCCGGCAGCGCACTGGTCCTCACCGACCCGGACCTCGCCGGCCGCGTCCCGCAGGGGTACGCCGTACGGCCGCTCCGCGACGCCGACGGCTCCCTCCTGGCCGAACTCGGCACCCCGCGGCCCTTCACGCCGGTGCACGAACCGGCCGCGGACGACCTCGTCCAGCTGCTCTACACCTCCGGCACCACCGCCCTGCCCAAGGGCGCGATGATGACGCACAGCGCCCTCGTCCACGAATACGTCAGCGCCGTCACCGCCCTCGATCTGCGCGCCACCGACCGTCCCGTGCACGCACTGCCGCTCTACCACTCCGCGCAGATGCACGTGTTCCTGCTGCCCTACCTCGCGGTCGGCGCCGAGAACACGGTGCTGGACGCCCCCGACGCCGCCCGGATCTTCGACCTCGTCGAGTCGGGACAGGCCGACACCCTCTTCGCCCCGCCCACCGTCTGGATCGGCCTCGCCAACCACCCCGACTTCGCGGTCCGCGACCTCGGGGGGCTGCGGAAGGCGTACTACGGGGCGTCGATCATGCCCGTCCCGGTGCTGGAACGTCTCCGTGAACGCCTTCCGGCACTCGCCTTCTACAACTGCTTCGGCCAGAGCGAGATCGGCCCCCTCGCCACCGTCCTGGGACCGGACGAGCACGAGGGCCGGATGGACTCCTGCGGCCGGCCCGTCCTCTTCGTCGAGGCCAAGGTCGTCGACGAGAACGGCAAGGACGTCCCCGACGGCACGGCCGGCGAGGTGGTCTACCGCTCGCCCCAGCTGTGCAGCGGATACTGGGAGAAGCCGCAGGAGAGCGCCGAGGCGTTCCGTGACGGCTGGTTCCACTCCGGCGACCTCGCGGTACGCGACCCGGAGGGGTACTTCACGGTCGTCGACCGGGTGAAGGACGTCATCAACTCCGGCGGAGTCCTCGTCGCCTCCCGGCAGGTCGAGGACGCCCTCTACACCCACCCCGCCGTCGCCGAGGCGGCGGTCATCGGACTGCCCGACGAGCGCTGGATCGAGGCCGTCACCGCCGTCGTCGTCCTGCGCGGGGAGGCGACCGAGGCCGAACTGATCGGCCACGCCCGCGACAGGATCGCCCACTTCAAGGCCCCGAAGAGGGTCGTGTTCGTGGACGGGCTCCCGCGCAACGCCAGCGGAAAGATCCTCAAGAGGGAGCTCCGCGACCGCTTCGCCTGAGTTCGCGGGTCAGCCGAGGGACTTCCCTGCGACAGGGGACGGGCCGCACACCCTGTCGCAGGGAAGTCCCTCACCCACGGACGCGCGCGACGCCGGCGTGGAAGCTCCCGCCGGCACCCCTGCTCCCCGGGACAGCTGCGCCCTGATGCAGGCGAGGCCTTCGGGCGACGGTCAACTGCCCGGCCGTTCCCGCTCGTCCACGATCCGCCGGAACTTTCCGACCGACCTCTCGAGCGTCTCCGGATCGAGGATCTCCACCCCGACCGAGACCCCGATCCCGTCCTTGACCGCCGCCGCGACCGACGCGGCCGCCGCCGCGCGCTGCTCCGGAGTCGCCCCGGTCCGCGCCTCCGCCCGAACCGTCAGGACGTCCAGCCTGCCCTCGCGGGTCAACCGGAGCTGGAAGTGCGGCGACACCCCGGGCGTACGGAGCACGATCTCCTCGATCTGGGTGGGGAAGAGGTTCACCCCGCGCAGGATCACCAGATCGTCACTGCGTCCGGTGACCTTCTCCATACGCCGGAAGACGCGGGCCGTGCCCGGCAGCAGCCGGGTCAGATCCCGGGTCCGGTAGCGGATCACCGGCATGGCCTCCTTGGTGAGCGAGGTGAACACGAGCTCACCCTCCGCACCCTCGGGCAGCACCTCACCGGTGAACGGGTCGACCACCTCGGGATAGAAGTGGTCCTCCCAGATGTGCAGGCCGTCCTTGGTCTCCACGCACTCCTGCGCGACGCCCGGGCCCATCACCTCGGACAGCCCGTAGATGTCGACCGCGTCGATCGAGAAACGCTCCTCGATCTCGCGGCGCATCTCCTCCGTCCACGGCTCGGCCCCGAAGATCCCCACCTTCAGTGACGTCGACCGCGGATCGACGCCCTGCCGCTCGAACTCGTCGAGGAGCGTCAGCATGTACGACGGCGTCACCATGATGATCTCGGGCCGGAAGTCCTGGATCAGCTGGACCTGTCGGGCCGTCATGCCGCCCGAGGCCGGAACGACTGTGCAGCCGAGCCGCTCCGCCCCGTAGTGAGCGCCCAGCCCGCCGGTGAAGAGGCCGTACCCGTAAGCGACATGGACCTTCTGCCCGGGGCGTCCGCCGGCCGCCCTGATCGAGCGGGCCACGACGTCCGCCCAGGTGTCCAGATCCCCCTGGGTGTAGCCGACGACCGTCGGGCGGCCGGTCGTCCCGCTGGAGGCGTGAATCCGCCGCACCTGCTCCTCGGGCACCGCGAACATCCCGAACGGATAGTTGTCACGCAGATCTGCCTTGGTGGTGAACGGAAACCCGGCCAGGTCGGCAAGGGAACGGCAGTCGTCCGGATGCAGCCCCGCCCGGTCGAACGCCTCCCGGTAGTGGCCGACCCGGTCGTACGCATGGCGCAGAGTGGCCCGCAGCCGCTCCAGCTGGAGCGCCTCCAGCTCCTCGCGGCCCATCCGTTCCGCCGCGTCCAGCAGAGCCGTCATGAGGATCTCCCTTTTCCTGTGCGCACCGTACAGTCGACCGATCATTCGGTCGTTCCTTCCGGGAGCAGTAATTCAGGATCTTCCACCAGGTGGCAAGAGGGGCGACGCATCTCGTGCGCGCCGCCCCGCCGGGAGTAAGGCTCGCCACGCCCCGCAGCCTCGTGCCGTACGGCCACCGAGGCCGTACGCCCGGCTCGAAGACCGTCACGGCCACCCGCGGCCGGGGCGTCAGCGAACCCCGCACCTCGTCCGGGAGCACGTCCCCGTCCCGCGCCCCCGCGTGCGCGTCGACGTAGGGGCACCCGCCTCGATGCGTCCCCCGTCGGACCGGTATGCAGTGATCCACCCCTGCGCACGGCACTCGCCGGACGCCGTCCCGCATCGCAAATACGCCCGTACCGAACACGGCTGCGTCACCTGGTCGGCCCTGTTTGGATGGGTGCATGCCGACTTTCCGTACGTACGACGGGACCGAGCTCGCCTATCACGTCATGGGGGAGGGCACACCGCTGATCTGCCTGCCCGGTGGCGCGATGAGAGCCGGCGCCTACCTCGGCGACCTCGGCGGACTCTCCGCCGTACGTCAGCTGGTCGTCCTCGATCTGCGCGGGACGGGCGACTCCGCCGTACCGGACGACGTCTCCACCTACCGTTGCGACCGGATTGTCGAGGACGTCGAGGCACTGCGCCGGCACCTCGGCCTCGAACGCATCGATCTGCTCGCCCATTCGGCGGCCGGGAACCTTGCCGCCCTCTATGCCGCGCGCCACCCACGGGCCCTGCGCAGTCTCGTCCTTGTCGCCCCCGGCACCCAAGCCACCGGTTTCGCCTTCGTGGAACGCGAGGCCCGGGAGGCCGCCGCCCTGCGCAGCTCGGAACCCTGGTACGCGCAGGCGCTCCCGGCTCTGGAGGAGATCTGGGCGGGACACCTCACGGACGAACTACGCGCTGCCGCAAGGCCGTTCCTCTACGGCCGCTGGGACGCGGCCGCACAGGCGCACGCCGCCCTCTCCGCGGAGCAGATCAACGCCGACGCGGCACGGCGCCATTACGGGCCGGGAGCATTCGATCCGCCCGCGACGGTCGAGGCCCTGCGCGGGTTCCCGGCCCCGGTGCTCGTCCTCGCCGGCGAGTACGACGGCGTGACCACGCCCGACCGTGCCGCCGAACTGGCGGCGCTCTTCCCGGAGTCGGAGTTCGCCGTGCAACGCGGCGCCGGCCACTTCCCCTGGCTGGACGACCCCGGGGCGTTCGTCCGTACCGTCACCGCATTTCTGGACCCGGACGTGCACAGTGTCCAGGCCGGCGGGATCCGGCTCGCCTACCGGGTGTGGGGGGACCCGTCCGCACCACCCGTCGTCCTCGTCCACGGACGCTCCGGCGACAGCACCACCTGGACCACCGTCGCCGAACGCCTCGCCGCCCGGCACCGGGTGTACGCCTTCGACTTCCGCGGCCACGGACTCAGCGACTGGACCGGCCGCTACTCCTTCGAGCTGTTCCGCGACGACCTGCACGCCTTCCTGGAGGTCCGCAACCTCTCAGGTGCCACGGTCGTCGGACACTCCCTCGGCGGCGCCGCCGCCTATCTGCTCGCCGAGCGGCAACCCGGACTCATCGGCCGCCTCGTCATCGAGGAGCCGCCGCCGCCGTTCCCGCTCGACCCGCCCCGCTCACCCGTCGAACACCCCGGCGGAGAGCTGGACTTCGACTGGCACGTCGTGACTTCCACCGACGCCCAGCTCAACGAACCCGATCCCGAGGGCTACGAACGCCTCGGCGAGATCACCGCGCCCACGCTCGTCATCGGCGGCGGACCCAGGAGCCAGATCGCCCAGGAGGACCTCGCCCGGATGGCCCGGCAGATCCCCGGATCACGGCTCGTCACCATAGACGCGGGCCACCTCGTGCACATCGAACGACCGGAGGAGTTCCTCGCCGCCCTCCGGTCGTTCGATGTCGGCTGAGCCCCCGGAGCCCCGCCCTGACGCGGCGTCAGTCCCGGTGCAGCAAAGCCACCATGACCTCGTGCAGCGCCGCCTCGGCGTCCTCGACGCCCGACGTCGCACGCCAGGCGACGAACCCGTCGGGACGCACCAGCACGGCGCCCCCGGCGCCCGTCCCGTGCGCCTCGGCCCAGTCGGCACCGGCTTCCGGCTCCAGATCGCCGCCCGGCCCTGTGCCGATCCCGAAGGCGTCGAGCCGCGCCCCGAGCCGGTCGCCGACCCGCGATGCCGCCTGCCGCCACGCCACGTCCGCCGCGTCGGTCAGCAGGACGAACGACCGCTCGTACAGATCCAGCGTGGAGATCCGCTCTCCGGCCCGGCGCACCCACAAGTGCGGTGCCCTGCTGCCCGGTTCACCCGTCAGCTGGACACCCTCGGGCACTACGGGCCGGTCAGGGCCGATACCCAGCACGGCGCCGTCCACATAGCGGTAGCCCAGCGCCACGTTCAGCATCCCGCCCCGCTTCCCGCCGCCCACGGTCGGCGGCGCCGCGTAACCCGGGTGGCTGTGCTCACCGGAACGCGCCGAGGCCCGCTCGCTCGTCGCGCGTGCCACCGGCCGCCGCTCCGCCTCGTACGTGTCCAGCAGACCCGGACCCGCCTCACCGCGCAGCACTGCCGCGAGCTTCCACGCCAGGTTGTGCGCGTCCTGGATGCCGGTGTTGGAGCCGAACGCACCCGTGGGCGACATCTCGTGCGCCGAGTCGCCGGCGAGGAACACCCGGCCCCGGGCGTAGCGGTCGGCCACCCGCTCGGCCGCGTGCCACGGCGCCTTGCCGGTGATCTCGACGTCGATGTCCGGCGCCCCGACGGCCTTGCGGATGTGCGCCGCACACCGCTCGTCCGTGAAGTCCTCCAGGGTCTCGCCCCGGCCCGGCTGCCACGGCGCGTGGAACACCCACTCCCGCTCGTTGTCCACCGGCAGCAGCGCACCGTCGGCCTCCGGATTGGTCAGGTAGCACACGATGAAGCGCCGGTCGCCCAGGACATCGGCCAGACCGCGGGAGCGGAACGTGATGCTGACGTTGTGGAACAGGTCACCCGCACCCGAACGGCCGATGCGCAGCTGCTCGCGGACCGGACTGCGCGGACCGTCGGCGGCGATCAGATAGTCCGCCCGCACCGTGGTGTGTTCACCCGTCTGCCGGTTCTTCAGGGCCGCGGTGACACCTGAGCCGTCCGGGTCGAACGACATCAGCTCGGTGGAGAACCGCAGATCGCCGCCCTGTTCCCGGGCCCGGTCCAGGAGGACGGGCTCCAGGTCGTTCTGACTGCACAGGCACCAGCCGCTCGGGCTGAAGCGGGCGAGTGCGCCACCCGGGTCGATTTCCTTGAACAGCCACTCCTGGTCGTCACCGGTCAGTGAACCGGCTTGCAGAATCCCGTGGTTCTCCGCCAGGACCGACGCCGCCGCACGGATCTGCGGCTCCACCCCCGCCCGGCGGAAGATCTCCATCGTGCGGACGTTGTTGCCACGGCCGCGCGGATGCGTCGAGGTGGCGGCGTGCTTCTCGACCAGCAGGTGCTCGACGCCGAGCCGGCCGAGGAAGAGGGACGCGGACAGGCCCACCAGGGAGCCGCCCACGATGAGGACCGGTACTTGGACGTCGACGTTCTCGTTCATGAGTTGCTCCAGCTCGGACGTCGTACAGATGCAGTGTTCATGCCCTTGTCGGAGCCTCGTCGGAGCGGTTCGGACGCCCGCTCACCTGAACGGTTCATAAATCTCGCGTCAGCCGGACCAGCGTTTCACGATCGGTCACGGAGACGTCGCCCGCGGTCCGGGCGGACCGTGCGCATCCGCCGGGAGATTCCCCGCTCCGCCCCCACTTGACGGTTCCCCGCCGGCCCGGCCGGTTCGCCCTCGTCTCGAAGGAGTTCGCAAGATGACCACCACCCTCTCGGAACGGACCTCCCAGTCCGCCTTCGACGGATCAAGGCTGCGGGTCATCCTGCTGCTTGACCTGCACGACGGCGCCCAGAAGCAGTTCCTGGAGGCGTACGAGCACATGCGCAACCAGGTCGCCTCGATCCCCGGTCACATCAGCGACCAGCTGTGCCAGTCCATCGAGAACCCGTCCCAATGGCTCATCACCAGCGAGTGGGAGAGCGCGCCGCCCTTCCTCGCCTGGGTGAACAGCGAGGACCACGTCGCCACGGTCCAGCCCCTGCACAGCTGCGTGCGCGACACCCGCTCGCTGCGCTTCAGCGTCCTGCGCGAGACCGGAGCGGCCTTCGAGGAGAGCTTCGAGCCCGTCAAGGGCGGTCTCCAGGCCGCGCCCCGCCTCGGGGACGGGGTGGTGCGCCACGCGCTGACCTTCACCGTCAAGCCGGGAACCGAGGAGATCGTCGCGAAGATCCTCGCCGACTACGACTCCCCGCAGGCCCGGGTCGACGAGCACACCCGACTGCGCCGCACCTCGCTCTTCATGCACGGCAACCGCGTGGTGCGCGCGGTCGAGGTCGAGGGCGACCTCCTCGCGGCCCTGCGCCACGTCTCCCGGCAGCCCGAGGTCCGGGCCGTCGAGGAAGCGATCAACCCGTACCTGGAGCAGGACCGCGACCTGGCCGACCCCGACTCCGCCCGGATGTTCTTCACCCGGGCGGCGCTGCCCACCGTCCACCACGTGACGACGGGCCGCCACGCAGCCGGGGAGCACAAGCGCCACGCGCTGTTCTACCAGGCCAAGGAGGGCTGCGGCATGGCGCTGGCCCGCCTCCTGGCCGAGCACGACGAGGAGGAGGCCGACAACACCGGCAGCCGCATCGAGAGCAGCACGATCTTCCAGCGCGACGACGTCGTGGTCCGCCTCCTCGAGATGAGCGGCCCGCTCGACGCGCAGCCCGCCCAGGCGCTCGGCATCCACGGGCCCGGCAAGGCGGCCCGGCTCGCCCGTCTCCTCGACGGTGAGGCGAACGCCGCGCCGACCACGGACCAGGACGCCGCGCGCTTCCTCGCCCGGTCCGAGATGCGACTCATCACCGACCGTCGGGCCGCGGAGTCCTGAGCCGCGCAGCAGCACCCTGGGGGGTTCTCGCTCAACCCGTCGACACAACGCGCAATGCGCCAGGAGGAAAGCAGCCATGACCATGCACCGGCCACGCATCGTGGACCTCAGCGAGACCGAGCCCAACCGCAGGCGCGGAGGTGACCTGCGCGCACTGCTCACCCCAACGGCCGTGGGAGCCACCAGCGGCTTCATGGGACTGGCCATCGTTCAGCCCGGCGACCGCATCGGCGAGCACTACCACCCGTACTCCGAGGAGTTCGTGTACGTGGTGAACGGGCTCCTGGAGGTCGACCTGGACGGTGAACCGCACGCGATGCGGCCCGACCAGGGACTGCTGATCCCCCCGCACGTCCGGCACCGCTTCCGCAACGTGGGCGATGTCGAGGCGCGCATGGTGTTCCACCTCGGCCCGCTCGCCCCGCGCCCGGAACTCGGCCACGTCGACACCGAGGTCACCGAGTCGGCCGAGCGGGGCGCGCCCCCAGAACGAACCGAGGCCGCGTCATGACCCGGCGCGTGGCCGTCACGGGTGTCGGCGTCGTCGCCCCGGGCGGCATCGGCACCCCGGCCTTCTGGGACCTCCTGTCCAACGGCCGCACAGCGACCCGGGGCATCACCCTCTTCGACCCGGCCGGCTTCCGGTCCCGGATCGCCGCCGAGTGCGACTTCGACCCGAAGGCGCACGGACTGGACGAGGAGGAGGTCGCCCGCGCGGACCGCTATGTGCAGTTCGCGATGGTGGCCGCCCGTGAGGCACTCGCCGACGCGGGCCTCGACCCGGAGCGGACCGACCCGTGGCGCATGGGCGTCTCGCTCGGCACCGCGGTCGGCGGCACCACCCGGCTGGAGCACGACTACGTCGCCGTCAGCGGCAGCGGAGCACGCTGGGACGTCGACCACCGTCCGGCAGGGCCCCATCTGGAACGCGCGTTCTCACCCAGTTCGCTGGCTGCGGCGGTGGCCGAACAGGTCGGCGCGCACGGACCGGTGCAGACCGTCTCGACCGGCTGCACCTCCGGTCTGGACGCGATCGGCTACGCCTTCCACTCCATCGAGGACGGCCGCGTCGACGTGTGCATCGCCGGGGCGTCGGACTCTCCGATCACTCCGATCACGGTGGCGTGCTTCGACGCGATCAAGGCCACCTCGGCCAACAACGAGGACCCGGAACACGCCTCCCGGCCCTTCGACTCCCGCCGCGACGGCTTCGTGATGGGTGAGGGCGGAGCCGTACTGGTCCTGGAGGAACTGGAGCACGCCCGCGCCCGCGGTGCGACGGTGTACTGCGAGATCGCGGGCTACGCGACCTTCGGCAACGCCTACCACATGACCGGGCTGACGCCGGAGGGTCTGGAGATGGCCGAGGCCATCAACCGGGCGCTCGGACATGCCGGGATCGCCGCCTCGGACATCGACTACGTCAACGCGCACGGCTCGGGCACCAAGCAGAACGACCGGCACGAGACCGCCGCCGTGAAGCGGGCGCTCGGCGCACACGCGCACGACGTACCGATGAGCTCCATCAAGTCGATGGTCGGTCACTCGCTCGGGGCGATCGGCGCGATAGAGATCGCCGCCTGCGTACTCGCCCTTGTCCACCAGACCGTGCCGCCCACGGCGAACTACGAGTCCCCGGACCCCGAGTGCGACCTCGACTACGTGCCCCGCACCGCACGTCCCCTGAAACTGCGCAGCGTCCTGTCGGTCGGCAGCGGATTCGGTGGATTCCAGTCCGCGGTGGCGCTGACCAGAAGCGGTGGGAGGACACCATGAGTACCCGCAAGGCCCGGCAGACCGTAGTCACCGGCATCGGCGTCGTCGCCCCCAACGGCACGACCACCGAGGCCTTCTGGAAGCGGACGCAGGAAGGCATGAGCGTCCTGGACCGGGTCACCCGTGAAGGGTGCGAGGAACTGCCGCTGCACGTGGCCGGCGAGGTCAGGGGCTTCGACCCGGTCTCGCTGATCGAGGAACGCTACCTCGTGCAGACCGACCGCTTCACGCACTTCGCGATGGCCGCGGCCGACATGGCTCTGGACGACGCCCGGCTGGGCCGCGCCGACTACGAGGACGCGCCGTACAGCGTGGGAGTGGTGACCGCCGCCGGCTCGGGCGGCGGCGAGTTCGGCCAGCGCGAACTGCAACGGCTGTGGGGCCAGGGCTCCAAGTACGTCGGCCCCTACCAGTCGATCGCCTGGTTCTACGCGGCCAGCACCGGCCAGATCTCCATCCGCGGCGGCTTCAAGGGGCCGTGCGCGGTGGTGGCCAGTGACGAGGCCGGCGGCCTCGACGCCCTGGCGCACGCCGACCGTTCCGTACGGCGCGGCACCGATGCGGTGGTGGTCGGCGCGGCCGAGGCCCCGCTCGCGCCCTACTCCGTCGTCTGCCAGCTCGGCTACCGCGACCTGAGCGCAGCCGAGGAGCCGACGCGGGCCTACCGCCCGTTCACCTCGGAAGCCTGCGGGTTCGTGCCCGCCGAGGGCGGCGCCATGTTCGTGGTCGAGGAGGAGGGAGCGGCGCGGGAGCGCGGCGCCCGCGTCCGGGCCGAAATCGCCGGGCACGCAGCCACCTTCACCACCGCGATGCGCTGGGAGGAGTCCCGCGAGGGGCTCGCCCACGCCATCGAGGGCGCGCTGAGGGAGGCGGGCTGTGCGCCCGAGGAGATCGATGTGGTCTTCGCGGACGCACTCGGCGTGCCCGCAGCCGACCGGGCCGAGGCGATGGCACTGGCCGACGCACTCGGTGCCCACGGCCGACGCGTCCCCGTGACCGCACCCAAGACCGGTATCGGACGGGCCTACTGCGGAGCCCCCGTCCTGGACACGGCCGCCGCCGTCCTCGCCATGGAGAACGGCCTGATCCCGCCCACGCCCAACGTGTTCGAGGTGTGCCACGACCTCGACCTGGTCATGGGCCGGGCCCGCCCCGCCGAACTGCGCACGGCCCTCGTGCTCAGCCGCGGCCTCATGGGCTCGAACGCGGCGCTGGTGCTGCGGCGCCCCGCGTGAGCCCCACCGACCCCTCTCGTGACAAGGAGAAGCCCCTCATGACCGATCGACTGACGTACGAAGAGCTGGCCGCCCTGATGAAGAAGGGTGCCGGACTGACCGTCGACCCCCGGGAGATGGAGAACCGGTCGGGTACCGCGTTCGACGAGTTCGGCCTCGACTCACTGGGTCTCCTCGGCATCGTCGGCGTTCTGGAGAACCGCCACGGGCGGCCGCTGCCGGCCGACGCCGACCGTTGCAAGACGCCCCGCGAGTTCCTCGACCTCGTCAACAACAGCCTCATGACAGGAGCCTGAAGTGTCCGGACACACCGAGAACGAGATCGTCATCGCCGCCCCTCTGGACCTCGTCTGGGACATGACGAACGACCTGGAGAACTGGCCCCAGCTGTTCAGCGAGTACGCCTCGGTCGAGGTCATCGAGCGGGACGGCGAGCGGACCACCTTCCGTCTCACCATGCACCCCGACGACAACGACAAGGTGTGGAGCTGGGTCTCCGAGCGCACCACGGACCGTCCCGGTCGCACCGTCCGGGCCCGCCGCGTCGAGCCGGGCCCGTTCCAGCACATGGACATCCGCTGGGAGTACTCCGAGGTTCCCGGCGGCACCCGCATGCACTGGGCGCAGGACTTCGCGATGCGTCCCGACGCCCCGGTCGACGACGCGTGGATGACCGACAACATCAACCGCAACTCGCGTGTCCAGATGGAACTCATCCGGGACAAGATCGAGCAGCGCGACCGCGAGCGCCGCACGGCCGGGGTCCCGGCCAACTGACACACCGTCCGCCGACGGCCGGCCGCCCGGTCCTCCCCGCCGGGCCCGGACCGGGTACCAGAAAGGCATCATCCGATGCACCACGCCCTGATCGTCGCCCGGATGGCGCCGGAGTCCGCGCCGGACATCGCCGAGCTGTTCGCCGCCTCCGACAGCAGTGAGCTGCCGCACCTGGTCGGCGTCACCCGGCGAAAGCTGTTCCAGTTCGGCGATGTCTACCTGCACCTGATCGAGTCCGAGCGCCCGCCGGGCCCGGAGATCGCCAAGGTGACGGGCCATCCGGCGTTCAAGGACATCAGCGACCGGCTCACGGCCTTCGTCAGCCCGTACGACCCGCAGACGTGGCGGGGACCGAAGGACGCGATGGCGCAGGAGTTCTACCGCTGGGAGCGCGACACCAGCGCCTGACAGCACGGAAACCGCCCCGGGTCCGGCCACAAGGCCGGACCCGGGGCGGTTTCCGTGCTGTCAGGAATCGGCGAGTTCAGGTGGCCCGAGGGCCGTCCGGATCGTGCCGGGCCCGCGGGGTCCGGCACGTGCACACCTGCCGCGTTGTCGTCGGTCGCCAGTGCTCCGCAGTGACTCCCTCCATTGCGCCGCAGCCGCACGCACCGGGCCCCGCTCCCCGATCCGGCCCGATCCGGACGGAAGGTCCTAGTCCGGGACCACACATTCGAACGCGTGCAGGTACGGGTTGACCGGCCGGATCTCGCCGATCTTCAGCCCTGCGTCGGAAAGCCGGTCGACCAGGCTCTGCCGGGTGTGCTTGGCACCGCCCACGTTCAGGAGCAGCAGCAGGTCCATGGCGGTGGTGAACCGCATCGACGGGGTGTCGTCGACGAGGTTCTCGATGACGACGACTCTGGCCCCGGGACGGGCCGCCGCGATGACGGCGCGCAGTGCCCTGCGGGTGCTGTCGTCGTCCCACTCCAGGATGTTCTTGATGATGTAGAGATCGGCCGCCACCGGAATGCCCTCACGGCAGTCACCGGCCACGATGTTCGCCCGGCCGGCGAGAGGACCGCCGTCCCGCAGTCGTCCGTCGGCCCGTGCCACCACGCCCGGGAGGTCCATCAACGTGCCGCTGACCGACGGGTGCTTCTCCAGCAGGCTCGCCAGTACGTGCCCCTGACCACCGCCGATGTCGGCGACCGCCGACACCCCGGTGAGGTCGAGCAGTGCGGCGACGTCCAGTGCGGACTGCATGCTGGACGTCGTCATGGCCCGGTTGAACACCTGGGCCGACTCGTGGGCGTCCTCGTGGAGGTAGTCGAAGAACTCCTTGCCGAACACGTCCTCGAAGACATTGCCGCCGGAGCGCACCGCGTCGTCCAGCCGGGGCCAGACCTCCCACGTCCACGGCTCCGTGCACCACAGCGAGATGTCCCGCAGGCTGTGCGGGTCGTCCTCGCGCAGCAGCCGCGACATATCGGTGTGGGCGAACGTGCCGTCGGCGTTCTCGGTGAAGATGCCGTAGCAGGACAGGGCGCGCAGCAGCCGCCGCAGCGGGCCGGGTTCGGTCTTCACCACGGCGGCGAGCTCGGCCGCGGTGGCCGGCTTCTCACCCAGCGCGTCCGCGACACGCAGCCGCGCCGCGGCGCGCACGGCCGCGGAGCGGGCCGCGCCGAACACGATCTCGCGCAGCCGCATGGCCGGCTGCGGGGTGGGAAGGGGCTGGACGGGAGTGGTGGTGGGGGTGGTGTTCACGGTGGTCATGCCGTCTCGCTTCTCCTTGTGCGGGGGGACACCGGTCAGCACATCCCGGCCGGTGCGGAGGTGGTGCAGACATTGCCGGTGAAGCGGTTGCCCGTGCCGGTGTCCTGGTTGGACAGGTCTGCCGGCCGGTTGCCCTGGACCAGGTTGCGGCTGATGGTGTTGTCCGTGTTCTTCGCACCCACGAAGCTCTTGAACAGCACGACGCCGCCCGAGAGTGGAGTGGCGCCCACGTTGTCGCGGATCACGTTGGACCGCACCTCGGTGGACTCGGTGCCGGTGAGGACGATCCCGGAACCCTGGATCGCGGGCAGCCGCTCGGTGGCGGCACAGAACTTGTTGTTGCCGGTGATCCGGTTGGACCGGATGGTCATGGCACCGGCGCGCGGCGTTCCCTCGTCACCCACGACGAACACGCCGCTGCAGTTGGCGGTGAAGGTGTTGTCGTTCACCGTCAGGTTCCGCACGCGCCGGGCGGTGAATCCGATCCGGTTGTCGGTGAGTGTGTTGCGCCGGACCCGGGTACCGCCGGTGTCGGTGGCGCCGCCCTCCTCGTCGACGCTGTTGGCGACGAAGATGCCCGCGTCCCCGTTGGAGCGGGCGGTGTTGTGCCGGATGTCGGAGCGGGTGGACCGCTGCTGCGCGATGCCCCAGACGCCGTTGGACGCGGACGTCACGGAACGGACCTCCAGCCCGTCCGTCCAGGACGCCCAGACTCCGCTGCGGGTGAAGCCGGAGACGGTCAGGGACCTGATGGACACGTCGTCCACGGTGTGCCCTGCCGTGCCCAGCACGCACACGCCGTTGCCGGCCTTCGCGCAGGCGTTGTCCGGCTGCGTCCCGCTCGCGCCGGGCTGGATGACGGTCCGGTTCCCGGAGCCCCGCAGGGTCAGTCCGGGCGTGGTGATGAGCACGCTCTCCCGGTAGGTGCCGGGCCGGACGATGATGGTGTCACCGGGCTGTGCGGCGTCCACCGCTGCCTGGATGGACTGGCCCGGACGCACCACGTGGCCGCCCGCGGCGGCGGCCGGGACGGACGGCGCGACGACGCACAGTCCGGCAGCCGAGGCGGCGGCGATGCTCACGAGGCCTTTGATGTGTCGTTTCCTCATGAGCCGAAGCTATGGGCGATCACCCCCCGATGCCACGCAGGGTGCCCGGATGGACACGGGGCGTGCCCGAATGGCTTACGTCTGCGCGGATGCCCCGCGTCCGCCGTGGACGCGGGGCCGTGCACTCGGGTGATTCGCCCTCGCGGCGGGGTCCGTGTCAGTCGTCGGCCGGGCCGGCGGGTGCGACGACGGAGCGGGCCCACCGGTAGTCGGCCTTGCCGCTGGGGGAGCGCTGGATCTGCGGCGCGATCACCAGATGGCGCGGGATCTTGTACCCGGCCAGCCGGGTACGGCAGTGTGCCTGGACGTCGCCGAGCGAGGGGGCGTCGGCGCCCTCGCGCACCTGCACCACGGCGGCGACCTGATTGCCCCAGCGTGCGTCGGGGGCGCCCGCGACCAGTGCGTCGTACACGTCCGGGTGGGACTTGAGAGCCTGCTCGACCTCCTCCGGATACACCTTCTCGCCTCCGGTGTTGATGCACTGCGAGCCCCGGCCGAGCACCGTGACGATACCCTCGGCGTCGACCGTCGCCATGTCGCCGAGCAGCACCCACCGCTCATCGCCCTTGCGGAAGAACGTCTCGGCGGTCTTCCCCGGGTCGTTGTAGTAGCCGAGCGGTACGTGACCGCGCTGGGCGATCCGTCCCGGCTCACCCGGGGTCACCGGTTCGTACGTCGCGGGGTCGACTACGGCCGTGCGGGAGTTGACCCGGAGCCGGAAGCCGTTCTCCGGGCCGGAGTCGGCGGTCGCGGTGCCGTTGAAGCCGGACTCGGAGGAGCCGAAGTTGTTCAGCAGCATCACGTGGGGCACCAGTGCCTGGAACTCGGCCCGCACCGAATCGGACATGATCGCGCCCGAACTGGAGACGGAGAACATCGCCGAGCAGTCGGTGCCCTTCAGCGGCCCCTTCAGCGCGTCGATCAGCGGCCGCAGCATCGCGTCGCCCACCAGCGACACGCTGGTGACCTTCTCCTTCTCGATGGTGCGGAGCACCTCGTGCGGCACGTACTTGCGGTGCACGACGACCCGCTGGCCGAAGTTGAAGCCGATGAACGCGGTGAGCGTCGAGGTGCCGTGCATCAGCGGGGGAGTGGGGAAGAAGGTGATGCCCTCCCCACCGGCGGCCACCCGCTCCGCCAGCTCCTGCGGCGTCTTCACCGGATCACCCGTCGGTGCGCCGCCGCCGAGGCCGGAGAAGAACAGGTCCTCCTGGCGCCACATCACCCCCTTGGGCATGCCTGTGGTGCCACCCGTGTAGATGATGAACTGGTCGTCGGCTGAGCGTGGCGCGAATCCGCGCCCAGGATCCCCGCCGGCTTCCGCCGCGGTGAACGCGACGGCATCGGGCCCGGGCGTGCCGTCCACCGGCCTGCCGACCCGCACGAGATGGCGGAGCTGCGGCGCCTGCGGGGCGGCGGCCGCGACGCGCTCGTCGAACTCGGCGTCGAAGACGAGCGCCGCCAGATCCGCGTCGCGGTAGAGGTAGACCAGTTCCTCCTCCACGTACCGGTAGTTGACGTTGACCGGGACGATGCGCGCCTTCAGGCAGGCCAGCACGGTCTGGAGGTATTCGATGCCGTTGTAGAGGTGCAGCCCGAGGTGCTCGCCCGGGCCGATGCCCGCCTCGATCAGATGATGGGCGAGACGATTGGCCGCGGCGTCGAGCTGCGCGTACGTGAGCCTGCGCTCGGCACCTGTTCCGGGATGGTCGAGGTAGACGAGCGCCTCCCGTTCCGGGACAGCGTCGACGACCGATTCGAACAGGTCGGCAAGGTTGTACTCCACCGTTCCTCCTGACCCCGGTTGCTGAGTGGCCCGGCGGTCATTAGAGCGCCCACCGGCACAAGTGGGAAGAGGTCCCGGGAAGAAATCTGACTGACTGTCAGAAAACTATTGAACTGCTCCTCCGTCTACTGCAACCTGTTCTAGCCTTGAGACGGGAGACAGATCATGGGCGGTACGGAACACCTCACCGTGCAGCGCGAAGGCGCCACACTGGTGCTCACCTTGAACAGGCCCGAGAGCAAGAACGCGCTCTCGCTGCCGATGCTGGTCGGCCTGTACGACGGCTGGCTCGCCGCCGACGACGACGAGGAGGTCCGATCCGTCGTCCTCACCGGAGCCGGCGGCTGCTTCTGCGCAGGCATGGACCTCAAGGCCCTTGCCGGCAAGGGGATGGAGGGCGAGCAGTACCGGGACCGGATGAAGGCCGACCCCGATCTGCACTGGAAGGCCATGCTGCGTCACCACCGCCCCCGCAAACCGGTCATCGCCGCCGTCGAGGGCCACTGCGTGGCGGGCGGCACCGAGATCCTTCAGGGCACCGACATCCGCATCGCCGGCGAGAGCGCGACCTTCGGGCTCTTCGAGGTCAGGCGCGGTCTCTTCCCCATAGGCGGCTCGACGGTCCGGCTGCCGCGCCAGATCGCCCGCACCCACGCGCTGGAGATGCTGCTCACCGGCCGCCCCTACACAGCCGGCGAAGCGGCCCGCATCGGGCTGATCGGCCGGGTCGTCCCCGACGGCACCGCACTGGAGGCGGCCCTCGCCGTCGCCGAACAGATCAACGCCTGCGGCCCGCTGGCCGTCGAAGAGGTCAAGGCATCGGTCTACGAAACCGCGGAGATGACCGAGACGGACGGCCTCGCGGCCGAACTCGAGCGCGGCTGGCCCGTCTTCGCCACCGCGGACGCCAAGGAGGGCGCCCGCGCCTTCGCCGAGAAGCGCCCGCCCGTCTACCGGCGGGCCTGACCAAAGGAGCCAACCGTGCCCGAAGTCCTCAGCGCACCGCTGGTGGTCGAATTCCCCTTCACCCGCTCCCTCGGCCCCGTACAGAGCGCCTTCCTGACCGGACTGCGCGAACGCACCGTGCTCGGCGTACGGACCGGCGGCGGCCTGATCCTGGTCCCGCCCGTCGAGTACGACCCCGTCACCGCCGAGGAGATCCACGACCTGGTCGAGGTCGCCGGCACCGGAACCGTCACCACCTGGGCCTGGAACCCGAACCCCCGCCGCGACCAGCCCCTGGACACCCCCTTCGCCTGGGTCCTCGTCCGGCTCGACGGCGCCGACACCGCACTCCTGCACGTCCTGGACGCACCCGGACCCGAGGCCGTCAGCACCGGCATGCGGGTCCGCGTCCGCTGGGCCGAGACCCGCACCGGCGCCATCACGGACATCGCCTGCTTCGAACCGTACGAGAGCGAACCCGGCGGATCCGCCCCGCACGAAGGCGAGTTCACCGACCCGGTCACCGGCATCGTCACCCCCGCCCGCCTCGACTACACCTACTCGCCGGGCCGCGCGCAGAGCGCCTACCTCGAAGCACTCGCGAGCCGGCGCGTCGTCGGCGAACGCTGCCCGTCCTGCCGCAAGGTGTACGTCCCGCCCCGCGGCGCCTGCCCCACCTGCGGCGTCGCCACCGACGAGCGGGTGGAGGTCGGGCCGCGCGGCACGGTCACCACCTTCTGCGTCGTCAACATCAAGGCGAAGAACCTCGACATCGAGGTGCCCTACGTCTACGCGCACATCGCCCTCGACGGCGCGGACCTGGCTCTGCACGCCCGGATCGGCGGCATCCCCTACGACCAGGTGCGGATGGGACTGCGCGTCGAGCCCGTATGGACCGAGGGCAGCCGTCATCCCGACCACTACCGGCCGACCGGCGAGCCCGACGCCGACTACGACGTGTACAAGGAGCTGGTCTAGATGCGAGACGTAGCGATCGTCGCCTTCGCGCAGACCGACCATCTGCGGCGCACCGACGAACTCTCCGAAGTCGAGATGCTGATGCCCGTCCTGCACCAGGTTCTCGACGCCACGGGCCTGCGGACCAGCGACATCGGCTTCACCTGCTCCGGCTCCAGCGACTACCTCGCCGGCCGTGCCTTCTCCTTCACCATGGCTCTCGACGGAGTCGGGGCGCACCCGCCGATCTCCGAGTCCCATGTCGAGATGGACGGAGCCTGGGCCCTGTACGAGGCCTGGGTGAAGATCCAGACGGGCGAGGCGGACACCGCGCTCGTCTACGCGTACGGGAAGTCCTCGCCCGGCCAGGTGCGCGACGTCCTCACCCGGCAGCTCGACCCGTACTACACCGCCCCGCTGTGGCCCGACTCCGTCGCCCTCGCCGCCCTCCAGGCCCAGGCACTGATCGACGCGGGCGACGCCGACGAGACCGCGCTCGCGGCCATCGCCGCTCGCAGCCGCGCGGACGCGTCGGACAACCCGCACGCGCAACTGAGCGGGTCGGTCCCGGCCGGCGGCTATCTCGTGCAGCCGTTGCGGACCGGTGACTGCCCGCCCATCGGCGACGGCGCCGCCGCCGTGATCCTCGCAGCCGGGGACACCGCGCGGTCCCTCTGCGCCAGGCCCGCCTGGATCCGCGGCATCGACCACCGCATCGAGGCCCACGGTCTCGGCGTGCGCGAGCTGACCGAATCGCCGTCGACCCGGCTCGCCGCCGAACGGGCCGGGGTCTTCGAGCGCCCCGTGGACACCGCCGAGCTGCACGCCCCGTTCTCCTCCCAGGAGGTGGTGCTGCGCAAGGCACTCGGCCTCGGCGACGAGGTCCGGGTCAACCCGTCCGGCGGCGCACTTGCCGCCAACCCGGTGATGGCGGCTGGGCTGATCCGTATCGGCGAGGCCGCCGCCCGCATCCACCGGGGCGAGTCCGACCGGGCACTCGCCCACGCCACGTCCGGGCCCTGCCTGCAGCAGAACCTGGTCGCCGTTCTCGAAGGGGAGAGTGCTCATGCCTAAGGAGCCCGTGGCCGTCGTCGGCATCGGCCAGACCAAGCACGTCTCCGCCCGCCGCGACGTCTCCCTCGCCGGCCTCGTCCGCGAGGCCGCCGTAGCCGCCCTCCAGGACGCCGGACTGACCTGGGCGGACATCGATGCCGTCGTCATCGGCAAGGCCCCCGACTTCTTCGAGGGCGTGATGATGCCGGAGCTCTATCTCGCCGACGCCCTGGGCGCGGTCGGCAAACCCATGCTCCGGGTCCACACCGCGGGCTCGGTCGGCGGCTCGACCGCACTCGTGGCCGCGAACCTCGTGGCGGCGCGCGTGCACCGGACCGTCCTGACGCTCGCCTTCGAGAAGCAGTCGGAGTCCAACGCGATGTGGGGCCTCTCCCTCCCCATCCCGTTCCAGCAGCCGCTGCTGGCCGGTGCGGGCGGCTTCTTCGCCCCGCATGTGCGCGCCTACATGCGCCGGACCGGGGCGCCGGACACCGTGGGCTCCCTTGTCGCCTACAAGGACCGGCGCAACGCGCTGAAGAACCCGTACGCGCACATCCACGACCCGGACATCACCCTGGAGAAGGTGCAGGCCGCACCCATGCTCTGGGACCCCATCCGCTACTCGGAGACCTGCCCGTCCTCCGACGGGGCCTGCGCGATGATCCTCACCGACCGTGCGGGCGCGGACCGTTCACCGCACCCGCCCGCCTGGGTGCACGGCGGCGCGATGCGCAGCGAACCGACCCTCTTCGCCGGCAAGGACTTCGTCTCGCCGCAGGCCGGCAAGGACTGCGCCGCCGACGTGTACCGGCAGGCGGGGATCACCGACCCGCGCCGGGAGATCGACGCCGTCGAGATGTACGTGCCGTTCTCCTGGTACGAGCCGATGTGGCTGGAGAACCTCGGCTTCGCCGACGAGGGCGAGGGCTGGAAGCTCACCGAGGCCGGAGTCACCGAGCTCGACGGCGACCTGCCGGTCAACCCTTCGGGCGGAGTGCTCTCCACCAATCCCATCGGCGCCTCCGGAATGATCCGCTTCGCCGAGGCGGCACTCCAGGTCCGGGGACAGGCCGGTGAGCACCAGGTGGACGGTGCCCGGCGGGCCCTCGGCCACGCCTACGGCGGCGGGGCCCAGTTCTTCTCCATGTGGCTCGTGGGCGCCCAGCCGCCCACGGGCTGAACCACAAGCCCCGGACAGGCCGCACGCAACGGTTTCCGCGGCCTGTCCGGGACGGCCCGCGATGGCTGAGGGCTGTCCCGTAATCCCTGGCGGGCGCGCGACGACAGCTACGGCACCTCGCCGCGTTGTCGGAACGTCCGAATGCATCCAGTATGGGACGCTCCTCCGCCTTGCGATGCACCGCATCCGACGCCGCGCGCTGATCCACCACGGATTACGGGACAGCCCTCAGGCTTCGTCCGGCCGCATCCGACGAGCAGGAGGAGCCGACGTGGCACGGAGGATGATCCCCCAGCAGCGGTTCGCCGGCTGGGACAAGGCGGGGCTCGACCTGGGCAACGCCCGGTGGCAGTCCGGCAGTCAGGGCATCGGCGACGTCCAGATCGCCTTCGTCGAGGGATTCATCGCGATGCGCAACGCCGGGCGCCCCGGCAGCCCGCCGCTCGTCTTCACCCCGGCGGAATGGCGTGTCTTCGTCGAGCGCGCCCGGGACGGCGCGTTCGACCCGAAGTGAAGGACCCCGGTCGGGACCACAGCAGCTCGCGCCCCCAGCCACCTGCCTGCGGCCGGTGGCCGAGCGGCCTGTGCCATGCACCGGCCCGCGAGAAGTCCGCGCCGACCGCACCCGAGGGGCACGTCCTCGCGAGCGGCACCGCGAACCATCGGTAGCGTGGTGGACGCGACAGGTGAGAATGATCTTCGCGTCCTGCTGAGCGACCTGCGTCCGGAGCTGAACCCCGGGCGCTACGTCTACGCCACCGCGCCCGACGGAGTCGTGCCCGAAGGCACCGCCCCCGTCGTCATGGTCCGTGAGGCCGAAGGGCTCACGCTGGTGCTCCCGGAGGCGCAGGCCGCGGCGGCGGGACTGTCCTGCTCCTTCACTGCCGGCTGGATCACGCTCCGTGTGCACTCGGCGCTGGAGGCCGTCGGGCTGACCGCCGCCGTCTCGCTCGCCCTCACCGACGCGGGAATCAGCTGCAACGTGGTGGCCGCCTTCCACCACGACCACCTCTTCGTCCCTTACGACCGGGCCGCCGAGGCCGTCGCCGTTCTCGAGACGCTGGCCGCGGAGTCGGGCGCGGGGTGACAGGGCGGCGCGACAGGGCGGACGGGGGCACCCTCCTGCGCACGGGTGCCTCCGGCTGCCGAGCCCGCCTTGCGGGCCCGGCTCGGCGAGGCGGGCCCGGCCACGTAACATGTCTGCATGTCCTTCCTCCGCCGCCGTAGCGCCGCCACACCCGCGGGCCCCGACTTCGACGTCCTGGCCATGGACCCGGGCGACTGGCCCGGAAACCTCGGCGCCGGCCTGCTGCCCGCCCCCGACGGCAGCTGTCAGGGCGTCTTCCTGCGCTACGACCTGTTCGGCGGCCGCGGCCCCGCGATGATCATCGGCAACCTCCCTGAGGGATCACCCGCCCGCGAGACGGAGGAGGGCCAGGTCCCCTTCGAGGTGGCCCAGCTGCTGCTCGCGCTGGAGAACGACGAGCCGGTCGAGGTGACCGGCACCGAGGACATGCCCGTGATGCAGGGGGACAACCTGCTGATCGTCCGCCGTGTGAAGCTCTCCGAGAGCCGCATCTCCTGCGTCCAGTTCGACCGCAGCGACGGCGTGCTCGTCACCATCGCCAGCTGGGACCGGCCGATCACCGACGATCTGTACACCCTCCTGAAGCCGCTGCCCGCCGAGCTCTTCCAGCAGGGCTGATCCGGCCCGGGTCGCCGCACGGCGGCCCGACCGGTGGTGGCACTTCCGTCCAAGTACAAGCGGCCTCCGTCCAAGAGGCCGCTTCGTCATGCGTCTTGTCCGGGCAGTCGTCGGACCTCTAGCGTCGTTCGGCATGACATCCGGGATGACGCGACGTACCACCGTGAAGACAGCGATCGGCGTATCAGGTGCTCTGGCACTGGGAGTTCCCGCTCTCAATGGCACTGCCACCGCCGCAGGGACCTCCGATGAATCGACGACGGTAAAGCAGAAGGCGGAGCTGCCGAACCCGGTGCTCCACTACCGTGCGCCCGCCGCCGACTGGGAGCGCGAATCCCTGCCCATCGGCGGCGGAGCCCTCGGCGCGAGCGTCCATGGAACGCTGGCCTCCGAGCTCCTCACCTTCAACGAGAAGACCCTCTGGACCGGCGGCCCCGGTTCGGCCCAGGGGTACGACTTCGGCAACTGGACCGCCCCCAGACCGGGCGCCCTCGCCGGCGTGCAGGAGCGCCTCGACAACGAAGGCGCCCTCGGTCCCGACGCCGTGGCCGCCGAGCTCGGACAGTCGCGGCGCGGCTACGGCGCCTACCAGGTCTTCGGAGAACTGCACCTCGACGTGCCGGGCGCACCGGTCGCCCCCGACTCCTCCTACCGCCGTGGCCTGGACCTGCGGACCGCCCTCGCGACCGTCACGTACACGCACGAAGGCGTCGCCCACAGCCGGGAGTTCTTCGTCTCCCACCCCGGTTCCGTCATCGCCGGACGGCTGACGGCGGACCGCCCGGGACAGGTGGCCTTCACTCTGCGCCACACCTCGCCGCGCACCGACTTCTCCGCATCCGCCGTCGGTGACCGCCTCACCGTCAGGGGCGCCCTCAAGGACAACGGCCTGCGCTTCGAGGCCCAGATCCGCGTCCGCACCACCGGTGGCAAGGTCACCGCCGGGGCCGACGGCAGCCTCACCGTCACCGGCGCGGACAGTGCGTGGTTCTTCCTCGCGGCCGGCACCGACTACGCGGACACCTGGCCCGCCTACCGCGGACAGGACCCGCACACCAAGGTCACGGCCGCGGTCGACACCGCGGCGGCAACCCCGTACGAGCGCGTCCGCGACGCCCATGTGAACGACCACCGCACTCTCTTCGACCGGGTCGCCCTCGACATCGGTCAGCAACTGCCCGACCTGCCCACCGATCAGTTGCTGAGCGCCTACACCGGCGGAACGAGCGCCGCGGACCGGGCACTGGAGGCGCTCTTCTTCCAGTACGGCCGCTACCTGCTGATCGCCTCCTCGCGGGCCGGCTCGCTGCCCGCCAACCTCCAGGGCGTCTGGAACAACTCGACCACCCCGCCCTGGTCCGCCGACTACCACACCAACATCAACCTCCAGATGAACTACTGGCTCGCCGAGGTCACCAACCTCGCCGAGACCACCGCCCCGTACGACCGCTACATCGAGGCCATGCGCGAGCCCGGCCGCAGGACGGCGAAGGAGATGTTCGGCACCGACGGCTGGGTCGTGCACAACGAGACCAACCCGTACGGCTTCACCGGAGTGCACGACTGGTCCACCGCGTTCTGGTTCCCCGAGGCCGCCGCCTGGCTCACCCAGCAGATGTACGAGCACTACCGCTTCAGCGGTTCCACCGACTACCTGCGCTCCACCGCCTACCCGGCGATGAAGGAAGCCGCCGAATTCTGGCTGGCCAACCTCCGCACCGACCCCCGCGACGGACTCCTCGTCGTCACCCCGAGCTACTCGCCCGAGCACGGTGACTTCACCGCAGGGGCCGCGATGTCCCAGCAAATCGTCCACGACCTCCTCACCAGCACCCTGGAGGCGGCCCGCACCCTCGGTGACGCACCCGCCTTCCGCGGCCGTCTCGAAACGGCCCTCGCCCGCATCGACCCCGGCCTGCGCATCGGGTCCTGGGGCCAGCTCCAGGAGTGGAAGACCGACCGCGACGACCCGGCCGATGACCACCGCCACGTCTCCCACCTCTTCGGCCTCCACCCCGGCCGGCAGATCGAGGCGGGCAGTGCCTGGGCCGAAGCCGCCAAGGTCTCCCTGGGTGCCCGCGGGGACGGCGGCACCGGCTGGTCCAAGGCCTGGAAGATCAACTTCTGGGCGCGGCTGCGGGACGGAGGCCACGCCCACAAGATGCTCTCCGAGCAGCTGAAGAACTCCACCCTGCCCAACCTCTGGGACACCCACCCGCCGTTCCAGATCGACGGGAACTTCGGCGCCACTTCGGGTATCGCGGAGATGCTGCTGCAGAGCCAGCACGACGCCGTCGAGATCCTCCCCGCCCTCCCCGCCGCCTGGCCGGCCGGGTCGGTGCGCGGGCTGCGCGCCCGCGGAGGATTCACCGTCGACATCGAATGGGCCGCCGGGCAGGCCCGCCGTGTGGTGATCACGGCGGGCCGGACCCGCGAAGTGACCGTCCGCAGCACGCTGTTCAGCGGCGGCGAGAAGGTCATCAGGGCCCGCGCCGGCAAGCGCTACACGCTGACCCCGGAGAGCTGAGCGAACAGCGAGGTCACCTGCGCCGCCGAAGTACCGATCCCCGTGGGACCGCTCAGGTGCCACGGGGCCGCGGTGCCCCGTCGCAGATCCTCCTCGCGGTAACGCCTGCAGCCCCGGTGCCAGATCAGGATGCCCGCGATCCAGTGCTTCAGCTCCTGGACGTATCCGGCTAGGACCTCCCTCGCCTCGGCATCCAGACCGAAGTCGTCGTACAGCACAGGGAGTTCGTTCTCGGCGACGTGCAGGAACTGGCGCAGCCGCGACTTCATCAGATCGTGCAGGATCGCCACCCCCGTCGGATAGTCCACCCCGAAGAAGTTCTGCACCACCAGCACACCGTTGTGCACCTCACCCTCGTACTCGATCTCCTTCTGGTACGAGAACAGGTCGTTGAGGAGTGCGGCGTAGTCGGCCGCCGCGTTCTCCAGGGAGCGCAGCGGGCCGCTCTCGTAGATCTCCGGCGGTACCTTCCTGCCGTGCCCGAGCCGGCACAGGCTCATCGTCAGATCCGAGCCGAACGTCATGCGGCGCATCTCGACATAGTCCACCGGGTCAGGAATCCGGTTCTGCGCCTGGTTCGCCAGCTCCCACAGCCAGCTGGCTGTCATGTCCTCGATGGACGTGCGGAACGCACGCCTGCCGCTGTCGTCCATGGGCGCGCAGGTGCGCTGCCAGAGGTCGCACAGGCCGCGTTCCAGCGCGTTGACGGGCGCGGGCGGCGCGGCCCCGTCCAGTGGCATGAAGAGCGACAGCCGCTCGTTGGCGAGGCGGGCCCCCGCCAGATCACGGGTGCGACCGTGCACCACCGGGAACCAGTCGTCCCCGTACGTCCCCCACGCCAGCCACTGCGAGGACAGGTCGAGTTCCTCCGGGGTGGCGTCCGGGTGGATACCCGCCGCGCACAGTGGCAGGTCGATCGCCCGCAGCCGCTGCTCGTCCCAGATGTGCGAGCCCGGCACCCCCGGCTGCGCCTGGAGGATGCCCACCCCGTCCGCCCAGCCGACCATCCGCTCCCGGGCCCCGTCCAGATGCGGACTGAGCGTCGTGCCGAACGGAAGATCGAAGTCGGGCAGCAGGGACGGGCCGACATGCCGGTACGGCAGATGGGTGTGGCTGCGCAGCCTGGCGAACTCCGAGCGAGGAGTGAAGCGGATCGACGCGGCGGCCATCCCGAAACCCGGCACGGCCGGTTCGGCCCCGCCGTCGTTCATGTAGCGGCTGGAGCGCATGTGCCACTCATGGCCGCCGGACTGCCAGTCCTGCAGCCCCTTGACGTACGCGAGCACCGCGGCCGTCTGCGCGGCGTCGAGACCCTTCCCCGCGCAGAGCGGGCCCAGTTCGGTGAGTGCGGTGTTCTCGAACTGCTGGAGCCGTGACGTCAGCAGATCGTTCACCGCCTCGGCGGCCTCCTGCGTCGAGCAGTCGAGAAAGCGCTCAAGGACCAGGACGCCGTTGCTGTTCTCGCCCTCGTCCTCGACCTCGCGCTGGTACGAGAACAGGTCGTTGCGCAGGTGGACACCGTCCGAGAACGCGTCACGCAGTACGCGCAACGCCCGTTCGCCGGCCACCGCCTCGGGCACCTCGGCACCGGCCGCGTACTCCACCAGACCCGCCGACCAGGGGGCGCCGCCCACCTTGCGGCGCATCTCGATGTACTCGACGGGGTTCGCGATGCGCCCCTCGTTGATGTTGGCGAGCTCCCACAGCGACTCGTTCAGCAGGTTCTTCGTCGCCTCGGCGAACCTCACGCGCCATGCGTCCGTCATGCCGGGCACCGTCCGCGCCCACAGGTCCGCCAGCCCCGCCTCGACCGGATTGGTCGGCTCCGGCGTCGGCGCACCCCGCTCCATCGGCATGAACGCGGGCAACCGGTCCAGGTACGCCTTGCCTCCCGCGCGGTCCGGGGTCCGCTTGAACAGTTCCAGGAAGTGGTCGTCGAAGAAGAAGACCCACACGTACCAGTCGGTGACCAGGGACAGGGCCTCGGCCGAGCAGTCGGGGTGGGTGTACGCGCACAGCAGCGCGTAGTCGTGGGAGTCGAGGTCCTTCTCCTCCCAGATGCCGGACCCCTCCAGCATCCCTATGGCCCGCGCCCACGTCTTCGTGTGCTGCCGCGCCTCCTCGACATGCGGATTGAGGCGCGCCGGATACGGAACATAGAAGTCCGGCAGAGTGAAGGGCTGTGCCATGTGCGTCCGGCCTTTCGGTGAGCCTCCGCGCGAGCGTCACGCGGATCGGTCGTGTCCGCGCGAGCACTACCCCTCGGCCGTTCGGGGCACGCACAGACATCATTAGTCACACAAGAAGTGCGCTCGTTCGAGGGACGACGCCCGGCCCCGCCGGCCGGCCGGCCCCTGCGTAAAACTCAGGTAACGCGGCATCGCCAGAATCCCGTTGCTCCTTTCCGGCCGCAGGTCAGAGCACCTGCCAGTGGTCTGGTCCACTGGCTCGACCCGCGGCCTCCACCACACCCTTGACGTGCCATCACCTCAGGTCACAGAGTGTGCGCGCACGAAGCAACACGAGATCGGAACACGAACACCTCTCGACACGTACGGCTCGGGAAACGCCCAGCTCCAAGAAGGGTTGTCATGACGTCCAAGCAGAGGACCGGACGCGCACTCGCGCTGACCACCGCCGGCGCACTGAGTCTCGCGCTGCTGAGTCCCGCGGCACACGCCGACGCGGACGGGGTGCGGCCGGAGTGCCCGCGCGGTCTGGCATGCGACTGGGTCCCGGCCGCCTACCAGCAGACCGGTGACCCGGCCGACAAGGAGACGTACGGCAACTACGACACCGCGGACCGGCCGCACAGCAACAAGATCAAGTTCATTGTCCTCCACGACACCGAGGAGGACTTCGACACCACCCTGAAGATCTTCCAGAACCCGCTGAAGCAGACCTCGGCCCACTACGTGGTGCGTTCCGGCGACGGTCATGTCACGCAGATGGTGAAGAACAAGGACGTTGCCTGGCAGGCCGGGAACTGGTACCTCAACACCCACTCGATCGGCATCGAGCAGGAGGGCGTCGCCACCGAGGGTGCGAAGTGGTACACCCCCGAGATGTACCGCTCCACCGCGGCACTCGTGCGCTATCTCGCCGCCAAGTACGACATCCCGCTCGACCGCCAGCACATCATCGGCCACGACGGGGTACCGCCCACCAGCGCCGCCGGCACCAAGAACATGCACTGGGACCCGGGCACCTACTGGGACTGGAACCGCTTCATGGCCCTCCTCGGCGAACCCACTGTGCCGACGGCCCGGAAGAGCAGCGAACTCATCACCGTCAGCCCGCGGTTCAAGGACAACCAGCAGGCGTTCCGCGACTGCGAGAAGGGCGTCGACCTGCCCGTGCAGGGCTCCAGCGCCGTGCCGCTCCACACGGAACCCTCCGACGACGCACCGCTCTTCTCCGACCCGGGGCTGCATACGGACGGCTCGCCCGGCACCAACTGCGCCGCCGACTGGGGCAGCAAGATCAGCGCCACTCAGCAGGCCGTCGTCGCCGACCACGCACCCGGCTGGACGGCGATCTGGTGGTACGGCAAGAAGGCTTGGCTCCGCACCCCGGACCACGCCCGCACCACCACCCCCACCGCCGGGTACGTCGTCAGGCCCAGGGCGGGCAAGGCGGAGGTGCCGGTGTACGGGGTGGCGTACCCGGAGAAGTCGGAGTACCCGGCCGACTTCGCTGACCAGCGGGTGGGCACTGCCCTGCAGTACACCATCAAGGCCGGCCAGTCCTACCCCGGCGGTGGAGAGGCCCCCACCGGCTTCTTCTACGCGCCGACCATCGACTCCTCCTACCCCCTGGACCACGCGTACTTCCGGGGCAAGGAGAAGTACGTGACGGTCCAGATCGGCCACCGCATCGCCTTCGTGAAGGCAGCCGACGTGGACATCGTCCGCGCACACTGAGGCCCGCCGGCCGGGCTCAGGCCTCGGCCCGGGGGACAGCACAACAGCGCGCTGCGGGTCCGGTGTGTCGGCACCGGCCCCGCAGCGCGCATCCCCATCGGCAGGTCAGCGAGTGCCGACCGCGGCTCGAACGGCACTCCGCGCCATGGCGCAGTCGTCGTGCAGGCGACGCAGCAGCAGTCGCTGCTCCTCACCCGACGAGAGCGCACCCGGACGGTCCTGCCCCGTCCTGGCCGGTGCGGTGGTGTCCCGCATGGCCCGCTGGAGGGCCGTCTCGTACGTACGGATCTCTCGCGTGAGTACGAGCATCAGGTTGACCAGGAACGAGTCCCGCGCCGCCGGGCCCGCGACCTGGGCCAGCTGGCTGATCTGACGGCGCGCCACCGGCGCGTCCCCCAGAACCGCCCACAGCGTCGCCAGGTCGTAGCCCGGCAGGTACCACCCGGCGTGTTCCCAGTCCACCAGAACCGGACCGGTGGGCGACAGGAGGATGTTGGAGAGCAGGGCGTCACCGTGGCAGAACTGCCCCATGCCTTGACGGCCCCCGGCGTGGGCCAGGCCGTGCAGCAGCTTCTGAAGGTCCCCCAGATCGCGGTCGGTGAACAGACCGAGCTCGTGATACCGCGCGATGCGTGCCGCGTAGTCCAGAGGGGCGTCGAACAGACCGGCCGGTGGGCGCCAGGCGTTGACCCGGCTGACCGCACCGAGCACGGCCCGCAGGTCGGCGCGTGGCGGGGCCTCCGACGGGTGCCTGGTCAGCGCCGCCACCCGGCCGGGCATCCGCTCGATGACCAGAGTGCAGTTCTCCGGGTCCGCTGCGATGAGCCGGGGCACCCGGACCGGCGGACGGTGCCGGACGAACGCCCGGTATGACGCTATTTCGTGGCGGAACCGCTCCGACCATGCGGGGGAGTGGTCGAGTAAACACTTGGCGACCGCGGTCGTGCGGCCGGTGGAACCGACGAGGAGTACCGAACGGCCGCTGCGCCGCAGCACCTGAACCGGATTGAACTCCGGGCAGATCCGGTGGACCGAGGCGATCGCCATCCTCAGCTGAGCGCCCTGCGGACCGGAGAGGTCCAGTCTGCCGCTGAGCGAGGGGGTACCCGGCCCTGCCGCGCGCCGGGGCCGGCCGATGCCGGGCGCGGGGACGACGGCGCGGGGGTCGAGATACGGTCCGCCACCCACTCCCAGGGGACGCAGCGGCCGGGGCGGGGCGGACACGGAGGACGATGCTGTGTACATGGGCTAGACAGATCCCTTCGTGCGCCGACAAGTTGCGTGCGCCGCCCCGGCCGACGGCCGTTCGGCACCCTGGGGAGTACCTAGGGCTGCCGGGCGGGGTGGCGCTTTCCTACCTGACACCGGCGCGCGGGTGGCAGACCATGTGGCGGACCCTGGCGAACCCTGGCGAATAGTCGCAGGGCATCTGACAGGGGGTTACTGTCAACACAGCCGAGAACCTGGGGGCTTGACGTGACCGGAGAACCCAACACCCGCCTGTCGGACCTGTTCGGCCTTGCCGGCTGGTCCAAGGGCGAACTCGCGAGAATGGTGAACCGGCAGGCGGCGGCCATGGGCCACCCGCAGCTGGCCACCGACACCTCGCGCGTAAGGCGATGGATCGACATGGGGGAGTCCCCGCGCGATCCCGTGCCCAAAGTGCTGGCAGCTCTGTTCACCGAGCGGCTCGGTCGTGTCGTGACCATCGAGGATCTCGGGTTCGGCCGACGCGGGCGTGTGGGGAAACGGCGAGAGACCGGGACGGAACACAATCCCGACCAACTCCCGTGGGCGCCCGAGCGGACGGCAGCGGTCCTCACCGAATTCACGGGAATGGACCTCATGCTCAACCGACGCGGCTTGGTGAGCGCGGGCGCCGCGCTCGCCGCCGGCTCCACGATTGCCGGCCCCATGCACGACTGGCTGCACACTGACCCCGTACTGGCGGCCGACGCCCCACGCATCGACGACCCCGTGCACGCGGATCCGGCCGGCTACGACCGGTACGAGGCAGCGCCCATCGGCTCCGAGGAGATCGAGGCGCTGGAGCGCTCTGTGGAGGTGTTCCGCGCCTGGGACGCCTCCCGTGGCGGCGGCCTCCAGCGCAAGGCCGTGGTGGGCCAGCTCAACGAGGTGGGAGGCATGCTCGCCTACCGCCACCCCGACCATCTGCAGCGCCGCCTCTGGGGCGTCGCCGCCAACCTCGCCGTACTCGCGGGCTGGATGTCCCACGACATCGGCCTCGAACCCACGGCCCAGAAGTACTTCGTCATCGCCGCGCACGCCGCGCGTGAGGGCGGTGACCGGCCGCGGGCGGGCGAGGCGCTCTCCAGGGCGGCCCGCCAGATGGTCCATCTGGGCCGTCCCGACGACGCACTCGACCTCATGAAGCTCGCCAAGTCCGGCTCGGGCGACATGGTTCTGCCACGCACCCAGGCGATGCTGCACACCATCGAGGCATGGGCGCAGGCCTCCATGGGGCGGGGACAGGCGATGCGGCGCACCCTCGGCCGGGCCGAGGAGCTCTTCATCTCCGACAAGGGGGATGTGCCACCGCCCAGTTGGATGCAGATGTTCGACGAGGCGGATCTGCACGGCATGCAGGCCCTGGCGTTCCGCACGCTGGCCGAGCACGACCCCTCAGCTGCCGTCCCCGCCCAACGCCATGCGAAGCAGGCGCTGGAACTGCGGGTCAACGGACGCCAGCGATCCAAGATCTTCGACTACATCTCGCTGGCTTCGGCATGCTTCATCGCCGACGACCCCGAGCAGGCCGACCGTTACGCCCGGCTCGCCCTGGTGACGATGGGGGAGACATCCTCGCACCGCACCTGGGACCGGCTGCGCGAGATGTACAGGCTCACGGGCCAGTTCGCGGGCTACGCGAAGATCGAGGACCTGCGTGAGGAGATCGAGCTCTCGCTGCCGCACAGTTCCATCATCAAGAGGCCCAGGAGTTCAGAGATCTGACCATCGGGTGTGTGGCGACAGCGGTCCCGTGCCCTGAACTTCCTGAGCCCACTCCTGTGCGTGGTGTGCCCGTACTGTTCTACGCCCCGACACGGGCGATCAGTACACACGCGTCGTCCAGTCGCTCGGTGCCACCGAACTCCTCGACGACGGTCCGCACACATTCCTGCGCCGTTCGGGCCTCGGCGAAGCGCGGCGCGAGTCCGAGGAGTTTTTCCGTGCCCGGACGAAGACCGCTGTGTGCGTTCCCCGTGCCCCGGGCCAGCCCGTCGGTGTGCAGTACCAGCACATCACCGGGCAGCAGGTGCACTTCGTCCTGCTCGTAGGCGACCCCGGATGCCGCTCCGAGGAGCACACCGTCGGGCTGGGGAATCGGGCGCCCGGCTCCGTTGCGGAAGAGCAGCGGAGCCGGGTGTCCGGCCTGCGCCCACTCCAGCGTGCGGGTGGCGGGGTCGAACCGGCAGCACACCGCACTGCCGAGGGCCGGCTGGATCGATGTCTCCAGTAACTGGTTGAGGTGTCCCATCAGGGCTCCGGGCTCGATCCCGGCCACCGCCATGCCTCGCAGTGCACCCAGGATCATCGCCATGGCGGAGGTGGCCTGGATGCCGTGACCGGTCAGATCCCCGACCGTGAGCAGCGTCCTGCCGTCCGGCAGTTCCATCGCGTCGTACCAGCCGCCGCCGATCAGGGCGCTCGAATCCGACGGCAGATAGTGGGCCGCGATGTCCAGGGACCCGGGCCCCTGATCCGGAAGGCTGAGCGAGCCCCGCCACGGGGGGAGTACGGCCTCCTGCAGTTCCACGGCCATCCGGCGTTCGGTCCTGGCGATGTGCTGCTGGTGGCGGAGGGACTCCTGGGTCCGGTGCACCGCCTGCTGGCTGCGGCGCAGCGCGCTGACATCGCGCAGGACCGCCCACATGGATGCGGTGCAGCCGTCGATGTCGAGGACGGGTTCGCCCATCATGTGCAAGGTCCTGATCCGCCCGTCCGTGCGCAGGACGCGGAACTCGCCGTCTATCGGCTTGCCGTCGACCAGGCAGTCCGTCACCAGCGCGGTGAGCAGGGGCTGGTCCTCGGGCACGAGCACGGAGGGAAGGTCGTCCAGCGAGAGCGGTCCTTCCTCGGACGTGCGGCCGAAGATCTGGAGCAGTTCGTCGGACCAGCGCACCTCGTCGGTCAGCAGATTCCATTCGGCGCTGCCGACCCGGCCGATGAGCGAACCCGGTTGCTCGCCGGCGGGCGAGTCCTCGCCCGCGAGCCCCGCAGCCTCGGCCGTGAACTGTTCCGCGGCCTCCGACGGCAGTCCCTGCTTGAGCTGCCCCAGATGCGCGCCGAGATCATCGAGCTGATGGACCGCCAGGTCGCACAGGGCGCGCTGCCAGCGCAGCCGAGGGTCGTCCTCGTCGACGAGGACGGTGTCGCGCCGCACCGCGTCCACATCGCCACGCAGCCGTTGCGTCCGGTTGATCAACGCGTCGACGGCATCGCGCTCGGGCGGCTGGGGGGCGCGGCGGTCCGCGGACGGATGGGGCGGCATGTCGTACTCCGATACAGGCGCGGTACAACCAGGTCTGAGGGGGGACCGAATACGACTGTTGCACAGCCCGCAGGCGCCCGTAAGGGGTTTGGCAACACTCGAGGCGTTCTTGCATCCGGCATATGCCAGCGGCTGGCCGGAACTCCGATTCATCGAACACCCTTGCTGAATACGGGTGTTGATGCAAGTCACCGGGTACCCGATGCCTGATGCGCGCCCGGGGAGCGGCGTTTCGCGCGGTGGTGGCGGACCGGTGGCGGGGCATATGCGGGGCCGGAGCCCCTGCCGGGGGCGGGGGCTCCGGGGTCGCGTGGGCCGGGCCGCGGGGGCGGTGCCGGCCCGCGGTGTCAGCAGAGGGCGATGCGGCCGTACGAGCCCATCTTCCACTTCCATTCGAGGGTCTCGCCGGGGGAGGTGGTCCAGCACGACCTGTCGGGACCGTTGTTGATCACCAGCTGGATGTGCATGTTCCGGCCGCAGTTGTTCGTCGTCCAGGCGGTCTTGTTCTGCTTGATGACGTCGCGCGCCACGCAGGCGGGCGCGGTGTCCCCGGCGGCGGCCGCAGGGCCCGCCGCCGTCATCGAACAGGCGGCGATCATCGCGGTGGCCGCCAGGGTGGTCAGGGAGTTCTTCAGGCGCATGGCTCACGTTCCTCGGGAAGTCGGCTGCAATGCCGGGCACAGCGATCAACGATCGTCACGGCCCCGCGTGACGGCCCGCCGGAGAGTGCGCGAGGCGTTCGGGTGCGGCGCGCGGACGCTCGGTGAGGGAGTGGCCGACGGGCCGGGAATGGACGCGCGCGGGCCCGCGTTACAGGACCAGAATGAAAACGAATCCCGTTCCCGGTAAGGGGTCGGGGTCGGTGCAGAAGTCCGGAGGTGCCCATGGCCCGCAGTGAGGCCCGTCCCGTCGTCACGCTCCGCTCGACCGCCGGAACCGGTCAGAGCTATGTGACGCGCAAGAGCCGTCGCAACAACCCCGACCGCCTGGTCCTGCGCAAGTACGACCCTGCGGCCGGGCAACACGTTCTGTTCCGCGAGGAACGCTGACCGCGGCCCCGACCGCCGACGGGCCGGACGCGTCGTCCGGCCGCTCCCGCACCAGGGAAGGAATGCCCATGAAGTCCCGAATCCACCCCGTCTCCCGTCCGGTGGTCTTCCGTGACCGCGCCGCGGGGGCGGCCTTCCTCACCCGTTCCACCGCGGATTCCGATCAGCGGGTGACGTGGGAGGACGGCCGGAGCTATCCCGTCATCGACGTGGAGACCTCGTCGGCGAGCCACCCGTTCTACACGGGGACCCGGCAGGTGTTGGACACGGCCGGCCGGATCGAACAGTTCAACCGCCGTTACGGCGCCGAGGTGCCCACCGCCGGAGCGTGACGCCGCGTCCCGGAGCCCGGGAGTCCGTGCCCTGGATCACAGTCCGGGGTGCGGATTCCCGGGAACTGGACCGGATGATTTATCGTTCACCTATATGTGGATGACGCGCTGAGCGCCCACACCAGAGCCGCCCCGGCTGGATTCCCCCGATCCGGCCGGGGCTTCCCTTTGCCCGTGGCCTACGACCGGGCCGGTGCCGGGACGGCCCGCCGTCCGGCGGCTTCGACGCACAGCGCGGCGGCCGCCAGACCAGCGGCGGAAACGGCACCCGACGCAGGCCACAGGCGCACCGTCAGCGCCGCCAGTGCCGCTCCGGCCACGACGGCGAGCAGCCGGCCGGTGACCCAGCCGTCGTCGCGGTGCCACGATGCCCGGGCCAGCCGTGCGACGAGAGCCGTCAGCGTTCCGGTGAAGTAGTTCGTGGGGGTGGCCCGGACACGCCCCTGAATGCCCATCGCGAGCCCCATGACCACGAGCAACCCCAGCCGGTCCGCATCCGATGTGATCAGTCCGCACGCCCACAGCACCGCGCCCGCTGCGAGCAGCACCACCTCGAACAACAGCATGACGGGCAGCCGCCACCACATCCGCTCGCCTGCCACCGCGCCCCAGGCCACCCCGCATCCGTACGAGACCAGCGCGGTGACCACCCGCAGCGCGACCCCCTCCTCGCCGGCTCCCGCGGCCGAGGCGCCCAGCAGCACCAGATTGCCCGTCATCACACCGGCGAAGACCTGGCCGACGCAGATGAAGACGAAGGCGTCCGCCGCCCCGGAGGCCGCCGACAGCAGCAGAAGCGCCGTATGGGCACGGGAGCCGTCCGTGGTGTCGCGGCCGGCGGGTTCGGTGGATGCGGTGGGAGTCGGCACGTCAGCATCTTCGCCGCCGCCCGGCCGGCCGGGCGGCGTTGCCCACGGTGCGGCGCGGCGGACGCGGCGCCGCACCGTTCCCGGTGGACGCGGGCCGTGCTCACCGGCTTCGGCTCCGGAGCGCGTGCGGCGCTCAGTCCAGACCTCGCGCCCGCCTGAAGCGGGACAGGCCGTCGGGCAGCTCCACCACAGGCCGCGGATAGTCCGGCAGGTCGTGCCCCGCCCCTCGGAGCTTCCACGGCTCGTGTACGGCGGCTCCGGACACCGCCGCCAGCTCCGGCACCCAGCGGCGGACGTAGTCGCCGTCCGGGTCGTATCGCTTGCCCTGGGTCACGGGATTGAGTACCCGGTTGGGGCGGCTGTCCGTACCCGTCCCGGCCATCCACTGCCAGTTCAGCTGGTTGTCGGCGATGTCGCCGTCGACCAGCAGGTCCAGGAAGTGCCGGGCGCCGACGCGCCAGTCCACGTACAGCGTCTTGGTCAGGAATCCGGCGGCGAGCAGCCGTCCGCGGTTGTGCATCCAGCCCTCGTGCAGCAGTTGACGCATCGCCGCGTCGACCACGGGGTAACCGGTGCGCCCCTGCCGCCAGGCCTCGATGTCGTCGGCGGCCTCCGACTCGGACCGCCAGTGATCGTGCCGGGTGCGGTAGTCCTGCCGGGACGCGGCGGGACGGGCCGCGAGGACCTGGTGATGGAAATCGCGCCAGCACAGCTGTCGGACGAAGGCGTCGGCCCCGGCCCCGCCGGCCGCGCGGGCCCGGTGGACGAGTTCGACGGGGGACAGGGTGCCGAAGTGCAGATGCGGCGAGAGCCGGGACGTGCCGTCGCCGGACAGATCGTCGTGACCCTCCTCGTACGCGGCGAGCCCGTGGCGGAGCCATGCGGCGAGCCGGGTGCGGCCCTGCCGCTCCCCGCCCTCGGCCAGCCCCTCCGACACACCGGACACCTCACCCCGGTCCGGCAGGGCCTCGGACCCCGGCCCGTCCGGGACCCGCACGGCACGTGGTGCGGCGAAGGCCTCCCGTACCCCTTGCGAGGACCAGCGCCTGAAGTACGGCGTGAACACGGCGAAGTGGTCCGATGCCGCCGGCGTCACGGCGCCCGGCACGACCGCGGTGATCACGCCGTCGTGGACGTGCAGCCGTTGCCCGCCGGCTTCGAGCGCGGCGCGCAGCCGCTCCTCGCGACGACGGGCGTACGTGCTGACGCCGGCCGCGAGATGGACGTCCGCCGCACCGGTCTCGGCGACGATCCGGCCCACCTCCTCGACGACATCGCCCGAGCGGACCACCAGCCTGCCGCCGCGCTCACGCAACCCGGCGTCGAGGTCCCGCAGGCAGTCGGCGAGGAAGGCAAGGCGGTTCGGGGCGCCGAAGCCCGCCGCCTCGATCGCGCTGTCACGCACGAACAACGGCACGACCTCGTCCGACGAGGCGAGCGCCGCCCGCAGCGGCGGATGGTCGTGCAGCCGGAGATCGGCAGTGAACAGGACGACCGCTGCGGTCATGGCACAACTCCTGGGAGGCCGGGGACCTGCCATGCTGCCGCCCCCGGCCGTCCGCGGGCGCACCGGTCAGGGCGACACCGCGGCACTCGCCGGTTCGGGTGACCTTGCGGCTGCTGCCGAACGGGCGATGTTGCGGGCCATGCCGCCGAACACGATCGAGTGAAAGGGCCACACGCTCCACCAGTACGCGTGGCCGAGCAGCCCGCGCGGATGGAACAGCGCGCGCTGGCGGTAGCGCGAGCGGCCCCGCCCGTCGGGCTCCGCGTACATCTCCAGCCAGGCCAGACCCGGCAGCCGCATCTCGGCGCGCAGCCGCAGCAGGCGGCCCGGCTCGATCTCCTCGACCCGCCAGAAGTCCAGCGAATCACCCACGCGCAGCCGGTCGGTGTCCCGCCGTCCGCGCCGCAGTCCCACCCCTCCCACCAGCCGGTCGAGCCACCCGCGCACCGCCCAGGCGAGCGGGAAGGAATACCAGCCGTGGTCGCCGCCGATCCCTTCGACGACCCGCCACAGAGCCTCCGGGGGCGCGTCGACGTCGAGTCCGCGGACATCCGTGTACAGGCTGCCGCCGGCCCAGTCGGGGTCGGTGGGCAGCGGATCGCTGGGCACGCCGGGCACCGATGCGGAGGACCACCGGGTGGTGACCCGCGCCTCCCGGACCCGTTGGAGTGCCAGCCGCAGCGCCTTGTCGAGGCCGAACGGCTGCCCGGGGCCGTCGGGGACGTACTGCGCGATGTCGTGTTCCCGGCACACCACCTCGTACCGCAGCGACTCGGCGAGCGGGCGCGCAATCGACCGAGGCACGGGTGTGACCAGTCCGATCCAGTGGCTGGACAGCCGTGGGGTCAGCATCGGAACGGGCAGGATGAGCCGCTGCGGAAGGTCTGCGACCTCCGCGTACCGCTGCATCATGCCCCGGTAGGTGACGATGTCCGGCCCGCCGATGTCGAAGGTGCGGCTCACCTCCCGCTCCATCCGGGCGCTGCCCACCAGATAGCGCAGCACGTCCCGCACGGCGATCGGCTGGATCCGCGTGGACACCCAGCTCGGCGTCACCATGACGGGCAGCCGCTCCGTGAGATAGCGCAGCATCTCGAAGGAGGCCGACCCGGATCCGATGATGACCGCGGCCCTCAGAGCGGTGGTCGGGACGCCGGAGGCCAGCAGGATCCTGCCGACCTCGGCCCGCGACCGCAGGTGCGGTGACAACTCCTGCTCGGGTACGCCGGAAGGAGTGAGGCCGCCGAGGTAGACGATCCGGCCGACCCCCGTCGCGCGTGCCTGTTCACCGAAGACCGTGGCGGCCCTGCGGTCCGTCTCCTCGAAGCCGCCACCGGCCGTCAGTGCGTGCACCAGGTAGTAGGCCACGTCGATGCCCTGCATGGCAGGGGCCAGCGACTTCGCGTCGGTGACATCGCCGCGGACGATCTCCACCTCACCGGCCCACGGGTAGTCCCGCAGCTTCTCCGGGCTGCGGGCCAGGCAGCGCACCCGGTACCCCGCCGCAAGAAGTTCCGGGACCAGCCGCCCACCGATGTAGCCGGTGGCGCCGGTGACCAGGCAGTGCGGAGGCTGATTCCCGCGGTCGCTCGTCATGAGATCTCCGCATCGTCTCGTCCAGCCGTGCCCGCCGGGCCGTTCGCGTGCCCGGCGGCTCAGACCAGTCTGGCCCGCGCCCACCCGTATCGCATGCGCCGGTGCGCGTGCCCGGAGCGGCAGGACCAGGTGTGGTGCGGCCGGTCGGGGGCACCTGTCGCCCATGAACGCAGAGGCGGGAAGAGACGAGCGCGACGTGACGCGGCACAGGGCATGGGGTCATGTTCTGCTCCAGATCACCATCCTGGTGACGGCCTTCGTGGCCATGGTCGGATTCTCCGTCGTCCTGGCGAAGGTGACGCTCACACCGTCGCCGGCCTCGGAGGATCTCGTGACGTCCAATCTCCGTCCGGGACGCTCACTCCGGCAGTACGCGGAGGACTACACCTTCCTTGCCGCCTGCAAACAGGCCGGCGGCAACCTCGTGCTGGGCATGCCGTTCGGAATTCTGCTGCCCGTCCTCGTGCCGCGACGGCTGCGCATGATCCGCATGGTCCTGCTGACCGTGCTGGTCATCGTCGTGGTCGAACTGGTGCAGGGAGCCCTGGTCGCGGGGCGGGCCTTCGACATCGACGACGTCATTCTCAACACGACGGGTGCGTTGCTCGGCTATCTGTTGCTGGGGCGGCGGCTGAGCCACCGGTACCACGTGCTCGCGGACGGACCAGGGCGCGAGGCCACCCCGGCCCGGACCCGGAGGCCCCGGCCCGCCCGGCCCCGGACCGGGAAGCGAACCGGACGGGTGGCCACGTCCTGGACGCGGGTGCGACAGGGAGTACGGACGGGCCTCACCCGAGGTCGCGCCCGCAAGGAATGACCCGGAACCGGGGCCCGACGGCGCGACAGCCGGCCGGGCTCCGGCCGGGCACTCGATCGGCCCGTGGCCGATTGCAGGTTCGTCCGGGTGGTCCCAGCGTGGGGTGACGCCGCATTGTGCCGCGGCCGTACGGATCACCCGCCGAAGGGGAACGACATGGCCGACGCGCAGTGGAGTCCGGGGCGCCGGGCAGGGGACGCGGAGGAGTTCCTGCCGGTTCTGGACATCATCGAACCGGCCCGCCAGCGCAGGCTCACCGTCCTGGTCCGTCTCCTGCTGCTGATCCCGCACTTCATCGTGCTGTTCTTCCTGGAGATCGCGGCCTTCTTCACCGTCGTGTTCGGCTGGTTCGCCGCCCTGGTTCTGGGCAGGCTGCCCGAACCCGTCTTCCAGTTCCTCGCGGCGACCCTCGCCTACCGCACGAGGGTCGCCGCAAGCGGCATGCTCCTCGTCGACAGCTATCCGCCGTTCACCCTGACCCAGCCGCCGGACCATCCGGTCCGGATCGACGTCCGTCCAACGCGGCTCAACCGGCTGGCCGTCTTCTTCCGCCTGATCCTGGTGATCCCCGCGGCCATCCTGCAGAGCCTGGCCACGTACGGCTGGTACGCCCTGTCGTTCGTGTGGTGGCTCATCACGCTCATCCTCGGGCGCATGCCCCGCCCCCTCTTCGAAGCCACGGCGGCGACCCTCCGCTACGAGATGCGCGTGTCCGCCTACGTGACGATGCTCAGCCCCGCCTATCCCAAGGGGTTCTTCGGCGAGGACGCACTCTCCGTACCGCAACAGCAGGGACGTTCCGCGACCAGGCCCCTGGTCATGAGCACCGCCGGCAAGGCGCTGCTGGTCCTCTTCCTGGTCATCGGGCTCATCGGCAGCATCACCACGTCCGTGACCCGCTCGTCGTCGGACGACGTCGACTACCACATGCAGGCGTAAGGGACTCGTGCGAACCACCGGCCGACCGGCATGATCGCCCGATGACATGGACAGCGCCTGAAGCCATACGTACCGAGGGCTCACTCTTCGCCGGGGAGCGGGAGATGCTCACCGGATACCTGGCGTGGTTCCGCGGCACTCTTCTCCAGAAGTGCGCCGGCCTGACGGGCGAACAACTTGCCGAGCGGACCACGCCGCCGTCGAACCTCTCGCTCCTCGGACTCGTCCGCCACATGGCCGAGGTCGAACGCATCTGGTTCCGGCAGCGGTTCGCCGGTCAGGACCTCGCGCCGATGTACGACCCGCGGAAGGGCAAGGACGCGGACTTCGAGGACCTCGATCCTGCCCTGGCCGCCGAGGACTACGCCCGGCTGGTCGAGGAGTGCCGCCTGGCGGACGAGATCGTCGCCGGTGCGTCGTTCGACGACACGGTCGTCCACAACGGCGAGGTCTTCTCGCTGCGCCTCGTGCACGTCCACATGATCGGTGAATACGCGCGCCACATCGGCCACGCCGATCTGGTGCGTGAGCGGCTGGACGGAGTCACCGGGGACTGAGGGGCCGAGAACGTACGGCCGCGGAGCCGCCGTCCGCGTGCCCGCAGCCGCACCGATCCAGCCACTTCGCGTGCCGAACACTCTTTCGGCGCCGTGCACTTGACGGTCAGCCTCGATGGGTATGGTCTAGTCCAAGTGCAGGGTCGGCGTCGGACGCCCCGTTCCCGGGGCGTATCCGGCCAGGCAATCCTGCCGTGCCCTTCGCGCCTCTTGGCCCCACACCTGAGAGGCTGGACTGCCGCTTCCGGGCTCCCCACCGTCCGCCCGCGTGCAGCGATGCCTCATGTGAAGGAGAAGCATGCACGCGAAAAGGAAGACTGCCGCGGTCATCGGTGCCCTACTCGCACCGGTGCTCGCCCTGAGCCTCCCGGTGAGCTCCGCCAGTGCCCACGGCTACATCTCGTCACCCCCCAGCAGGCAGGCCCAGTGCGCCGCCGGAACGGTCAGCTGCGGCGACATGAAGTACGAGCCCCAGAGCGTGGAGGGCCCCAAGGGTCTGACCAGTTGCAGCGGCGGCAACAGCAGGTTCGCCGAACTCGACGACGACTCCAAGGGCTGGAAGGTCACTCCGGTGAGCCGGAGCACCTCCTTCCAGTGGGTGCTGACCGCCCGCCATTCCACCAGCACCTGGCAGTACTTCGCCGGTGGCCAGAAGATCGCCGAATTCAACGACAACGGCGCCCAGCCCGGCGCCACCGTCACCCACCAGGTGGACTTCGGCAGCCACACCGGAAAGCAGAAGGTCCTCGCGGTGTGGAACATCGCCGACACGTCCAATGCCTTCTACGCGTGCATCGACGTCGACGTCAGCTGACCGCCCGCACGACCCGCCGTTCTCACACGCACACCGGCGGAACAGGAGCCCCCACCCCGCGCAGGGTGGGGGCTCCGGCGGCGTCGCCGGTCCACGGCCCGCGACTTGACGCGCGGGGCGGACGGATGGCGACGCCGTCGCCGACCTGTGGGTGGGGCCGGAATCCGACCGGAACCCGACCGGAGCGCGACGTGCGCAGGATCCGCACCTCTCGCCACTCGGTGAACGACATCGCCGTCGGGTTGAACCGGGCCATGGGTCACACCGACGCCGAATGACCCGCGCGGGCCCTCGAAGAGGCCGACACGTCGGCGGGACCGGGATTTTTCGGTGGCCGGTGTTGTTGAAGCCATGATGAGGGTCCGCGGCCGACTCGATGCCGCGGACGGACGTCGACGACGGGACAGCTGCCATGCCGCTTCAGGGCGAGTACGAGCCGAGCCCCACCCCTTGGGTGCGTGAACAGGTCGAGCAGTACGAGAGTTCGGGCGGGACGGAGGGGACGACCATGCGGGACATGCCGGTGATCGTCCTGACGACGCTGGGGGCCAGGAGCGGGAAGATCCGCAAGACGCCCCTGATGCGGGTCGAGCACAACGGCTCGTACGCGGTGGTCGCCTCACTGGGCGGGGCGCCGAAGCATCCGGTCTGGTACCACAACCTCACCGCCGACCCACGTGCCGAACTGCAGGACGGCCCGGTGCGTCAGGACATGATCGCCCGTGAGGTGACCGGGGACGAGAAGGCGCTCTGGTGGGAGCGCGCCGTCGAGGCGTATCCCGACTACGCCGACTACCAGGAGAAGACCGACCGGCAGATCCCGGTCCTCGTCCTGGAGCCCGTGGACGGCGGCCACTGAGCGACACGGAACGTACGGACGGGCCTGGCTCGCCCCGGTACGGGTGCGGCCGGTCCGTCCGGCTGCGCGGAGCCGGACGGACATCACGTCTGCGGGCCGGCCGTTGCGTACGAGTGCGGACAGCACGACGGGATACTCTCCAGCACGGCTCCTGAGGGTGGGGCCGAGCGGAAGGATGCACAACCAGATGACAGACAACTCCGAGCTGGTCGCGTTCGTGCGGGCGCGCCTCGACGAGGAAGAAGACGTCGCACGCGCGGCCGGCGGCGAGGGGTGGCGGTGCCCGGCCGAGGTACCCGGCGAGATCCACGACCGGACCGGGGCCATCGCCTTCACCCTGAGGACGCACGGCTACGACCACCACATCGCTCTGCAGGATCCCGCGCGAACCCTGCAGCGTATCGAGACCAGCCGGGTACTCCTGGACGAGTACGCGGAGGTCGCCTCCCTGGACGTCGACCGCCCCGAGCGGGACTTTCCCTCGGGACGGGCTTTCGGCCTGGGGTTCGTGGTCCGGCAGATGGCCGCGGAACACGCGGGTCACCCCGGCTACCAGGTGAAGTGGCTGCCCAGGTTCACGCGGTAGGCCCACCGGTCCGGGGACTTCGCCCCTCGCGAAGCGGAGAGGCGGCCGGGCACTCGCGGACCCGGCCACGCGCAGGGAAGGGCCACGCGCAGAGGCGGGTCGGCTGCCCCTCGTCGCCACGACGAGGGGCCACCGTCCGGTGGGCACCGCGGTCGCTCAGAGCGGGTTCGTGCCGCCTTCACCCTTGGTGGACACCTGATCGCTCCGCTCCTGGAGCCGGCGCGCCTTGTCCTCGAGACGCCGGCGCTCCTGCGGATCGGAGACACGCTCGGCTGCCTCCTTCATTTCCTGTGCCTTGGCACGAATACGCTCGGCACGGCCGCCGGTTTCATCCGCAACACTCATGATCGCTCCTGGGTCTCGAGGGAGAGCCGACCACACCAGCGAATCAGCGCGTACCCACACCTGCATCTCGAACGGTCACCCGCCGCTACGGAACACGGTGCGCGAGCCGGTCGTGCCCCTGTCCAGTGGTTGCCTATGCTCTGCGGGTCGGGACCGCGCGGTCCCGTAGGTTGCGAGGCCGTGGCAGAGCGGCCCATTGCGATCGTCGTGGGGGAGGTCCCCCTCACGACGACTGACGGGGTGCGGGCGGACCTGCCCCTGCCTGTCCGCGGGTTCGAATCCCGTCGGCCTCGCAACCGCCCCACCGCACCCGCAACCCGCACCCGCACCGGGCCGGCCGGAAGCGGACACGGCCGGGAGAAGAGGGAGAGCAGACCCATGCAGTACGTACGTGCGCGGCGCTTCGTCGCGGCTCTGTTCGCCTTGTCGTCCGTCGCTCCGCTGGCTGCCTGCGGTGACGCCGCCGCACCGTCCCGTCCGGCGGAGGCAACGCCGTCCCGGGCCGTGTCCCCCGGCACCGGACCGACGCCGTCGGCGGACCGGTGGCGGAAGCTCGAGCGCAGGTTCGACGCCAGGGTCGGTGTCCATGCTGTCGACACCGGAACGGGACGCGAGATCACGTACAAGGACAGGGAGCGCTTCGCCCACGCCTCGTCCTTCAAGGCGCTGGCTGTCGGTGCGGTGCTGCGCACGTACACACCGAAGGAGAGAGAGGAGACGATCCGCTTCTCCCGCGAGGACCTGGTGAGCCACTCACCGAGGACCGAACAGCGCCTCGGTTCGGGCATGAGTCTGAACGAGCTGTGCCAGGCAGCCATCCGCTTCAGCGACAACACCGCCGCCAACCTGCTGATCGACCGGCTCGGCGGGCCCGAGGGCCTTGAGGCCGAGCTCCGCGAGCTGGGCGACGACGAGACCCGGACGGACCGCAAGGAGCCGGACCTGAACGACTGGACGCCGGGGGAGACGCGTGACACCAGTACACCGCGGGCCCTCGCCGCCGGGCTTCGTGCCTACGTCCTCGGTGACGCCCTCACCAAGAGCGAGCGCGCCCTGCTCACACAGTGGCTGAGGAACAGCACCACCGGAACGGGCCTCATCAGGGCGGGGGTGCCCGAGAACTGGCTGGTCGGGGACAAGTCCGGGGCCGGTGGCACGTACGGCACCCGCAACGACATCGCCGTGCTGTGGCCGCCCCACGCGGCCCCGATCGTGGTGGCGATCATGTCGAACCGTCCGGAGGAGGACGCCTCGTACGATGACGCTCTGATCGCCGAGGCGGCATCGATCGTGGCCGACGCGATGTCGTAGACATCCGCATTTCAGTTTCTGTCACGTCATGCCGATCTGCTCCGGCAGAGAGCTGTACTCATCGACGACGGCACAGGAGCGCACCATGGATGCTCGTTTGAACCTCTTCGGCAACGCGGTCGGGGGCAAGTTCCTGCGGTACATCAACTCGGCAGGCAAGGTGGTCTCGGACTCGACGCTGCCGGCCGCCACCCAGGAACTGGTGAAGATCCGCGCAAGCCAGATCAACGGCTGCGGCTTCTGCACCGACATGCACACCAAGGACGCGACGCACGCCGGGGAGACCGCGATCCGCCTCAACATGGTCGCGGCCTGGCGGGAGGCGACGGTGTTCACCGATGCCGAGCGCGCCGCGCTCGAACTGGTTGAGCAGGGCACCCGCATCGCGGACGCGGCCGGAGGCGTCTCGGACGAGGCCTGGGCGAACGCCGCCCGGCACCACGACGAGGACCAACTGGCCGCGCTGGTGGTCCTCATCGCCCTCATCAATACCTACAACCGAGTGAACGTCATCGTCCGGCAGCCCGCCGGTGACTATCAGCCCGGCCAGTTCGGGTAGCTCCGGTCGACAACGAGTGCCCGGCCCGAAACGGCCGGCCACGGACCCCGGTGCGCCCGGGGCCGCCCCCTCTGGCAGGATCGTGCGCCTGAACCGACGTCCCGGCCCGCGGAGTTGTATGCCGCGGGCCGGGCGCACGAGCATGTTGAACGGGGAACGAGGAAGCTATGCGTACGTGGACTCGAGCGGTATCTGCTGCGATGGGCGTCCTGGCGCTGGCCGTGGTGCTGAGCGGCTGCAACGGCACGGATTCGGCCAAGGGCAGGAAGGGGTCCAGGTCCGGCTCCGAGGCGTCGGACAACGAGAAGGCCTACAGCCTGGGTGAGGCCAGCCCGCCGCAGAAGAGCACCATGCAGGACTCGAAGGACAGTACGTACACGGTCACCCCCACGAAGGTGGAGACGGGGACGAAGGCCGACATGGACAAGTCCGGCCTGGACATCGACAAGGACAAGAGCCCCAGGGTCCCGGTGTATGTGTGGGCGACCGTCACGCACAGGAGCGGCAAGGCCATGGAAGTCGGTGACATGGACGACGACCTGGTCGTGGAGACGGACAAGGGCCAGCGCACGAGGGCCCTCATCGTCATGATGGGCGAGGCCGAATGGCCGAACTGCCCGGCGCCCGACTCGGTCAAGAAGCTGAGCGCGGGGCAGTCGGAGAAGATCTGCAAGGCGTTCCTGATCCCCGAGGGCCAGAAGGCCGCCGCCGTCCAGCTGAGCCAGGGCTTCTCCGCCGCGCCTCTGGAGTGGCCGGTCAAGAGCTGACGGCCGGCCGGGCCCACCGTGGCCCGCTCCTGGGATCCGAGCACGGAGGAGCGCACGTACCCGAGGAGCGGGGACGTGCACTCCTCCGTGTTCAGGCGGCCGCGCCAGCAGCAGGCGTGTCGGGCGGCGGTGCGATTGCCCATGGTCCGACCCATGACCCGGCCCACGGCCGGACCGCAGCACGGGGCTGCGCAGGATGCACCCGTCCGGGACGCACGTCCGCTGAGGCATCATGTCGTCGGTGATCACCATTCATCTGAAGTACGAGATCGACCCCGACCGCATCGAGGACTTCGAGGAGTACGGCCGTCGATGGGTCGCACTCGTCAACCGGTTCGGCGGCACCCACCACGGCTACTTCCTGCCCAGTGAGGGTGACAGCGACATCGCCTACGCGCTCTTCTCGTTCCCCGGCTTCGCGGAGTACGAGCGCTACCGCGCCGACAGCACCACCGACCCCGAGTGCCAGGCGGCATTCGAGCTGGCGCGCCGCACGCGATGCATCCGACGGTACGAACGCCGCTTCCTGCGCCCCCTCGACGCGGGGGAGAAGTGAGCACCACGACTGCGCGCGTGACCGCTGTGAGCAGCAACGCGACGTACGCGTTCAGCAAGCCGAACCGGGCGGGAATCACCCTGCTCGCCGGTCTCGGCGTGGAGGACGACGTCCATGCGGGGAAGACCATCAGGCACCAGTTCCGCATGACGTACGAACCGGAGCTGCCCAACCTGCGCCAGGTGCATCTCATGCACGAGGAGCTCTTCGACGAACTTGCCGGAAAAGGTTACGCGGTTGCCCCGGGCGAGCTCGGCGAGAACATCTCCACCCGCGGGATCGACCTGCTCGGTCTGCCCGCAGGCGCGCTGCTGAACCTGGGTGAGCGAGCGATCGTGGAAGTCACAGGGCTGCGCAACCCGTGCTCGAAGATCAACACGTTTCGACCGGGCCTCCTGAACGAGATGTTCGAGATCGACCTCGCGACCGGGGACTTCGCTTTCAAGTCCGGGATCATGGGCGTGGTCCGGCAGGGCGGCCGGGTGCGAGCCGGTGACCCGATCGGCGTGGATCTGCCCGCAGGCCAGCACCGGCCGCTGGAGCGCGTCCAAGCGCGTCCAGGGCTCGTTCGGACGGCCCCGCAAGGACGGCGCTACTTGCCCAGCTTCTCGGCGAGGGCGGCCCGCCGGGCGAACGTCTCGTCCTTGGACGCAGCCATCTCCCGCAGGGCCGTCTTTCGCTCCCGCTGTGCCAGCCGGTCCAGATACAGCTGACCGCGAAGGTGGTCGGTCTCGTGCTGAAGACATCGCGCGAAGTACCCGCGGCCCTCGATCACCAGCGGTGCACCGTTCCTGTCCTGGCCTCGGACGACGGCACGGTCGAGGCGGGGCACCATCCGGTAGGGACCCGGAACGGACAGACACCCTTCCGATTCCTCGACCAGACGGCGCTCTCCGGCCGGAACCTCCACCAGGACCGGGTTGGCGACGTGCCCGACATGACGGACTCCCCATTCGTCCGTGATGTCCCACACGAACAACTGGAGATCGACGTCGACCTGGTTGGCCGCAAGTCCCGCGCCTTCCGCCACCTGGTTCGTGGCGAACATGTCGTCGATCAGCCGCGACAGCTCCGGCGTGCCGAACCGGGTGACCTCCTGGCAGCGGCGCCGAAGGATCTCCTCGCCGACGACGGTGATGCGGCGCACCGAACCCCGCTCGGCCTCCGGCGCGAACCGTGGATAGGAGTCCACCGGCTCTCCCAGCACGCGCACCCGGCGGTCCTGCCCAGTGTTGTCGAACCGAACCGTCATGGAGCATCAACGCCTTCCGCACATGCCTCGGACGGCCGAAGCCGTGGGCCGCGGCCGGTCCGCGCAGCAGCTTGACCGAATGCTTTGCAAAGTAGCACCCTTTGCAAAATGAGCGACGAGAACCGCCAACTTCCCTGCGTGGACCCCCTGCTCCATCGCGCCCGCCGGCAACTCCCCAATCACCCCGTACGCGTTGCCCTCCTGGACCTGCTTGCCGAGACCGGCACGGTCACGTCCACCCAGGCCGCCGCCCGCCTCGGTCACAGCTCCGGTCTGTGCTCCTTCCACCTGCGCCAGCTCGCCCGGCACGGCCTCATCGAGGAAGTGCCCCACAGCGGTGGCCGGGCGCGGCCGTGGCGGCTTCGCTGGACGACCGCCGAAGGGCCGGACGGGCTGGTCACGGATGCGCCTGAAGAGTACGCGGAGCGGTCACCCGGACCGGAGGACGCCAGCTACCAGTACTGGCTGGACCACAGGGAGCAGGCGCCGGGCGAGTGGCAGCACGACGAGTCGTTCAGCGCCGTGGTCCACCTCACCCCGGACGAGATGGCCGAACTCGGCGCGTCGATCCGCCGCCTGGTGGCCGGCTACCGCGACCGGGACGGGCGACCCGACGGCGCGGTGGCCGTGGCCGCGGTCACCCGGCTGTTCCCGCTTCTCGGCCGGTGAGCGGCCCGTCGGCCCGGGCGCGCGGCCGCCTGACCGTGAAGACCGGTGGACGGGGCGCGCGATGCTGTACCGGCCGTCCCGGGGCCCGTGTGCGACACCCGTTGTCAGTGGCGCGGTGGAGAATCGCCCCATCGGCTCTTCGAAGAGGTGGGGATTCATCATGTCGATCGCGAACCAGCAGGTGAAGTCGTACGCGTTCCTGCAGGGGCTGTACGAGGACGGGTACTTCCCGGACCACGTCGTGGACAAGGGCCGAAGGATCCTCCTGGGCCTGTGCGAGCGGATAGAGACGGAGCGGCCTTCGAACCTGACCGCGCTGTACGTGCTCACGGAGGTGGCGACGATCGAGTTCAACGAGCTGGAGGCCGAGTTCGACGCGGCGGGAAGCGAGATCGAGACCGTTGCGCGCGAGGAGATATCCGAGGACTTCTGGTTCGTGGCCAAGGCCTATGGGTTCGATGACGCCGATACGGAAGAGCTCGTCGCCGCTCGTGAGTGGTGAGGGTCGTTCGGGAGCCGCCGGCACCGGGAGGGCTGAACAGAAGACGTGGGCGCACCGGGATCACGCGGCCGTGCGCCGCTGATGCGCGCCCGGTCCGCACAACGGTCTAGGCAGGCTCCGCGGGAGCGTGGCCTGCTGCCGTGTCGATGACTTCGTCCAGAACCTCGCGGGAACGGAGCAGGTCGGTGATCATGCGGTCGATGCGGTCCCGCTCGGTGGTGAGCTCGGAGACCAGTGCCGGGGTGGCGCGCAGGGACGGCCCGCCGTCCTCGTCGCGCATACAGGGAAGAATCCGTGCGATCTTCGAGCTGTGGAGACCGGCCGCGTAGAGCTCCTGGATGCGGATGACCCGGTCGACGGCCCTCTCGGGATAGTCGCGGTGACCGCCTGGTGTCCGGTCGGCTGCGAGCAGCCCCTGTTCCTCGTAGTAGCGCAACGAACGCTCGCCGACACCGGTGCGAGCCGCCAGTTCACCGATTCGCATGTCCACCCCGCGACTTGAATCTCACATCAATGTCAGGTTCTACGGTACCGGCATGACGCACACACAGCAGGTGCCCGCCGCATCCCGTCTCTTCGAGTCCGCCCGCCTCGGCGACCTCGGACTCGCCAACCGCCTGGTCATGGCGCCGCTGACACGTAACCGCGCAGGGGCCGACGGAGTCCCGGGCGAGCTGATGGCCACCCACTACGCACACCGTGCCTCGGCCGGTCTGATCATCGCCGAGGCCACGACCCCCAACGCCGACGGACAGACCTACCCCCACATCCCCGGCATCCACAGTCCCGCGCAGATCGCCGGATGGCGCCGGGTCACCGAAGCGGTGCGCGCGACGTCCGGCAGGAGCCCGATGTTCCTCCAGTTGCAGCACGGCGGCCGGGTGGGCCACCCCGAAACCAGCGGCCGGATCCAGCTCGCACCGTCCGCCGTGCGCTTCCCGGAGACGCTGCCGACACCGCGCGGGCTCCAGGACGGCGTCGTGCCCCGTGAGATGTCCTCGCGGGACATAGGGTCCACCGTCGCCGACTTCGCCGCCGCCGCCCGCAACGCCGTCGAGGCAGGCTTCGCCGGTGTGGAGGTGCACTCGGCCAACGGCCATCTGCTGCACCAGTTCCTGGCCGAGAACACCAACCGCCGGACCGACGAGTGGGGCGGCCCGGCAGCGAACCGGATCCGTTTCACCGTCGAGGTGGTGCGGGCCGTCGTGGAGGCCGTCGGCCCCGAACGGGTCGGTGTGCGCATCTCGCCCGGAGCGGATGTCAACAGCGTCGAAGAGGGCGATACCGAGGCCGTCTACGCGGCGCTCCTGCCCGCCCTCGCGCGCATCGCCCCGGTCTATCTGCATCTGGTCCGGGCCGATCCGGCCCAGCCTCTCTTCCACGAGATCCGCAGCGCCTGGCCAGGCACACTGATCGCCAATCCCGCGCTGTCACGCGAGGAAGCGGCGGCCGACGGCGGCATGAGTCGCGGGGAGCGACTCCTGGCCGAGGGCGCCGACCTGATCGCGCTGGGCCGGGGCTTCCTCGCCAACCCCGACCTCGTGGAGAGACTGCGCACGGGCGCACCGCTCAACGAGATCCGCCCGGAGTTCCTCATGCACGTACACGGGGAGGAGGGGTACAACGACTATCCCCCGCTCGGACGCGTCGGGTCCGTCAGCGGCCGCCGGCCCTCGGAGAGCGGCGGCACATCGGTTCCGAGCGCTTCCGCCGCGGGGGCCGGGCGATGATGTCGCCGCCGCGGGGACTGCCCGGTCAGCCGCACCTGCCGGGCGACAGGCCCCGCGGGCCGGCCGCGGCACGCAGCAGCTCGCGCAGTTCCAGGGCGGCCGGGAGCGGGGAGTTGGGCAGCGCGACGTGCACGGTCCGGCGCAGCGCCGGGTCGGTGAGGCGGCACAGGACCAGTGTGCCGGGGACGGCCCGGGCGGCCAGCGAGGGGACGAGCGCCACCCCCAGCCCCGCGGCGACGTAGCCGAACTTTCCGGTCCACTCCGCGATGCGAATGACCTTCCTGGGGGTGAAGCCCGCTCGGGCGCAGGCGTCCGCGAGCAACGTGGGGCGATCGCCGTAAGCGCTCTGGAGCCAGGCCTCGTCGCGCAGTTCGCGCAGGTCGAACGTACCGGCTTCGGCCAGCCGGTGTCCCCGGGGGAGCGCGACGCACAGCTCGTCCTCGCACAGCACTGTCGTGGTGACGCCGTCGGCCTGCGGCAGGCCGGACGGGTAGTCGCTGACGACGGCCAGGTCCAGGGCGCCGTCCACGAGCCGCCGCATGAGCAGGTCGGTCGGCCCCTCGGACGCCGCGACCTCGACCCCGGGCCGGGTGTCGCGGAGCGACCGCAGGGCGCCGGGTACCAGAGAGATGTTGGCGGTGGCGAACGCGCCGACGTGCAGCAGCCCGCCCTGCCCGGCGTGGAGCGCCGCCAGTTCGCGTTCCGCCCTCGCCAGCCGGTCCAGCACTTCGGTGGCGTGCCGGTGCAGCGTGCGGCCGGCCGAGTTGAGGCGTACACCCCTGGGCAGCCGGTCGAACAAGGGGCCGCCCGCCTGCTGTTCCAGCGTGGCGATCCGACGGGACACCGCGGACTGGGTGTAGTTGAGCCGGATCGCCGCCTGCGTGAACGAACCGCACTCCGCCACGGCCACAAGCAGCCGGAGCGCATCGTTCTCGAACACCCGCTCATCATCTCCTGGTTGTCGCCGGTCCGGCCGCCACTCTCGCCCCTCGCATTCTCGCCCCTCCCATTCCTCGGGCGCATGGTTTCCATGCGATCCAGTCGCTGGTGGTATGCCGGGCTCCGCCCTAACGTCGGTCACACGGCGGTGCTGCGGCACGGATGAGCGCGCCGCCACTCCATCCATGGACCAAGGGACCTTAGGGGGACGTGTGTTGTCACCAAGAGAAGCGATGACGAGGCGGGTCCGGTGACGGGGGAGAGGGTCCTCTCGCTGCCGAGGATGCTGACCGATGTGGAGGAGCTCGTGCGGTGTGAGTCCTTCTCGTCCGACCTGGTGGCGGTGGCGCGCAGCGCGAGGGTGGTCGGCGCCCTGGGGGCACGGTTGCTGGGGGTCGCGCCGGACCGGATCGTGATCGGGGGAGTGAGCCACCTGAGGTGGTCCTTCGGCACTCCGAGGGTTCTGCTCGTCGGACATCACGACACGGTGTGGCCCATGGGCTCGATCCGCAAGCGCCCCTGGTCGGTGGCGCACGGCAGGGCGCGCGGGCCCGGGGTTCTGGACATGAAGGCGGGGTTGGTGCAGATGTTCCACGCGCTGGCCTCCCTCCCCTCGCCGGAAGGGGTGTGCGTGATCGTCAACGGGGACGAGGAAGTGGGCTCCACGACCTCCCGTCAGCTGATCGAGCAGTCCGCCGCCGGGTGCGCCGCCGCGTTCGTGCTGGAGGCGTCGGCCGACGAAGGGGGCGCGCTCAAGACCGCCCGGAAGGGCACGTCGCGCTACGAGATCGTGGTGCACGGCAGGGCCGCGCACGCGGGCCAGGAACCCGAGAAGGGGGTCAACGCCACCATCGAGGCCGCTCACCAGGTACTGTCCGTCGCCGGCCTGGGCGCCTCGGCCGCCGCGGCCGTGGACGGCAGCCCCCTGGGCGCGGCTACCATCACGCCCACCCTCCTGTCGGCGGGAAGCGCACGCAACACCGTTCCCGCGCTGGCACGGCTGACGGTCGACGTACGCGCGCCCAGTGCGGCGGCGCAGGAGACGATCGACGCCCTGGTGCGAGGGATGACGCCCCGGATCCCCGGTGCGCGACTGGAAGTGCGGGGCGGCAGACAGCGGCCGCCCATGGGCCCGGAGTCCTCCGCCGACCTGTTCGCCCTGGCGTCCCGGATCGCTGCCGAACAGGGGCAGGAACCGCTGAGGGGGGCGTCCGTCGGTGGCGCGTCCGACGCCAACTACACCGCCGCGATGGGCTGTCCGACGCTGGACGGCCTTGGGGCGGTGGGTGCCGGCGCGCACGCGGACTCAGAGTATGCCGATGTCACCCGGATGGTTCCCCGGGCCCGGCTGCTCGCCGAACTCATCGCACGCACGAGGCGATGACGTGTTCGTCCGTACCGGCCCGGTTGACCGTGACACATTCTTCAGGGGGACGATTCGTATGAGAACAGGCGTGAACGGGTTCGGTTTGGGCGAGGCGTGCGGCGATTACGCCGTCGCGGGAGTGGGTGGCGCACTGGCGCAGACGGGACGGCGGGCGCTCATGATGCTCTGCCTGGTGCTGCTCGTCCTCCTGGTCGTCAAACAGCCAACGGCGGCGTTGACCAAGGGTGTTGTCGTCGCCGGGATCGCGCTCGCCGTGTGGGGGCTCACCCGCGCGTGGGGCCTCGTGTCCGCGCGGCTGGGTCTCCGCAGGTGCTACCTGTTCGCGGGCGGCATGGTTGTCACGGACCTGTTCGGCCGGCCGCGTGGGGTCGTGGCATGGAGCGAGGTGACGGCGCTCAACGTGATCGTCACGCGGTCGCTCCTGATGGCCTTCCACCGGTTCGAAGTCGACAGACGAGGGGCCGGACGCCTGGCGTTCCTGGCCATGGGCATGCAACCTGCCCTGGTGGAACCTCTGCTGAGCCGGGCGGCAGCGAACGGCGCGGGTGGCTGACCCCGGCGTGGCCGGCCCGCGCACCCCTTGAGGTGCCGCAGTCGGCTCAGCGGCGCCGCGCTCGACAGGGCGGCCCAGGAGCGCGAAGCCGAGAGGTCCGCAGGAGCGGTGCCGCGACCGGGCCCGCCTCGGTGCCGCAGGATCCCCGTCCTCCAGGGCAACCGTCCACGCGAGGTCGCGACCGCCCTGGTGTCCGATGGGTCGTGGGTGAATCGTCTCGGCGGGCCCGCCGGGGACGCGGCGGGGCGAGGCTTCGTGCGCCGTCAGGCGAACAGCCCGCTGGGGTGGGAGGCGCGGCGGGCGGCTGCCAGCAGGGCGTGGATCCGGGGGCCGGCCTGGTCCATCTCGGTCATGGGCGTCGCGAACGGCAGCCGCACGTCGCGCTGCGTGCGCCGGTACTCCAGGCGCAGGGTTATGCCGTACCGGTCCAGCGCCACGGGCAGGGCGCGCAGCAGGTTCTTGTCCGGCCGGGGGCGTACGAGGCGCAGCAGCAGCGGTACGAGTTCCGCGTGACTGTCCACGAGGTGGGTCAGCATGTCCGCCTCGTGTGTGGTGACCGGATCGGGAGTTGCCGCAAGGAGCGCGGACAGCGTGACGAATGTGCGGCCGTCGCCGTCGTCGAGAACCGCCTGGCCGAACTCCATGCAGATGCTGTCCGTGGCATCCGCGTCGTAGCGGGCGGCCAGCAGTCCGGTCATAGTGACGCGGGCGCGCAGCCGGTCGCGTACCGGCGTGGGTGCGATGTCCGTGAACTCCAGCCGGACCGGGACGGGGACGGCCGGATGCGCGGGGCCCGTCCCGGACGGTTCGTGGAGGTGGATGTGGCCCATGGCGCCTGTTCCGTCGAGGCGGTGGACCTCGATGGGGTCGAGGCCGTCACTCACCACCGTCATCGAATGGGCTGCGATGAGGATCGACCGCATGCGTTCGGCGGGAGTCGGCTGCGTGGAACGGGCGCTGAAAGGGCGCATCCAAGGTCTCCTGAGGGGAGGGCGGCGAGATCCGATATCGATTACTTAGGTATGCCTAACCTAACCTATGAGGCGGGGGTGGTGGGGCGGGGTGAGGAAATGGGCCGGAACGTGCCGCCGGTGGGCGGCCGCCGGAACCGCCGGCGGGCGGCGATCCCGGGTCCGCCGCCTCGAAGTCCCGTCGACGCGAAGGCGTTCCGGCGGCGCACTCTCGTCGGCGGCTCGGCGGCTCGCGGGCTCGGTGGGTGGCCGGGGCTACGGAATCGACGTGCCGCCACGCGGGGTATGTCGCTGATCCATGCGCGTCACGGGGGTGCTGCTCCATTCAGCGCCGCGCCGCAGCGGCCGACTGGCGAGCCCCCTGGAGGGCACCTAGCGTCGCCCGAGCCGAGGGGTATTGCTCACTTGTGCGGACAAAAGGTCCACAGCTGCTTCTCGAGAATCCGGAGAACCATCATGCGCGTGATACGTGCTGCTTCTGTCGCACTGCTCGGTGCCGCCGCTTTCGGAGTCGCTGCTCCGGCGGCCCTCGCCGACGACGGGAACCACGACATCACGTCGTTCGGCTTCACCGTCTCCCCGTCGACGGTGGCTCCCGGTGGCACCGTGACCCTCAACGCCACCGGGTGCGAGGTCCCGTCCGTGACCGTCACCTCGGGTGTGTTCGACACCGTCACTCTTGAGGAGGGGCGTTCGGCCACCGCGCGCGTCGATGACGACGCCAAGCCCGGTGCCGAGTACGACGTCACCTTCGACTGCAAGGGAGAGAAGGGGACCACGCCGCTGACCATTCGCGAGGGCTCGGGCCGCGGCGACCAGGCGGGCTCGGTGATGCCTGGCAACGGCGACCAGGCGGGCTCGGTGATGCCTGGCCGCGGCGACCAGGCGGGCTCGGTGATGCCTGGCCGCGGCGACCAGGCGGGCTCGGTGATGCCTGGCAACGGCGACCAGGCGGGCTCGGTGATGCCTGGCAACGGCGTCCGGGCCGGCGCCGGTGGCAGCCTCTCCGGCATGAGTCCGGGAGAGATCGGCGCGGGCTCCGTCCTCGTCGCAGGCGCGCTCGGATTCGGCGCCTACAAGATGCGCCGCCGTTCCGGCAGCAACGCCTGACCGCGAGAGCGCCGACGAACCGGGCCCTTTCGCGGGTCCGGTTCCGGCATCACAGGACCGAAGTGCGGAGAAGACGTGCACAGAGCCGTGTGGCACGAGTGGATCGAACCCGCCGAACCGCCGGAACGGGAACGTAAGAAGCTGTTCGGCCGCCGTGCCGCCGCCGATGGCCGGGACGGAGGCAACAGGGACGGTGCCCGCCGCGGCCCGGGCTGGTGCACGCTCGTCGTCGCCCTGCTGCTCGGTCTGGCCCTGATCCGGCAGGGTGTCGGAGGCGACGACGGGCCCCCGCAGCCCGCGTCGGCCATGGGCGACCGGTCCGGCGCCTCGGGTGCCGGCGTCTTGCCGAAGGGGCCGCCTCCCGAACCCCTCACCCGCTCGCTGCCCGAACGGATCACCATCCCCTTTCTCGACGTCGACGCCCCGGTCGGAAAGGTGGGCCTGGGCGCGGATGACTGGATCGACGCACCCCCGCTGACGGACAACAACCTGGCCGCCTGGTACGACGGTTCCGTCACTCCCGGCGAACCAGGTACCTCCGTGCTGGTGGGCCATGTGGACAACAAGACGGGCCCTGCCGTCTTCTACGGCCTCGGCGCGCTGGAGAAGGGGCGCCGCATCGAGATCCGCCGCACCGACGGCACCACCGCCGTCTTCTCCGTCTACGCCGTAGAGGTCGTCAGCAAGGCCGAGTTCCCGGCCGCCCGTGTCTATGCGAACACCTCCGACCCGGAGCTGCGCGTGCTCACCTGTGGTGGCGGCTTCTCCCGGAAGGCGGGCTACGACGGCAACGTCGTGGCCTTCGCGCGCCTGACGGCCGTCCTCTGAGCAGGGCGGCCGGAGTTCAGCGGCTACGGCGTGTCCGCCTTTGGGTGTTCACGCGGCGGGTCGGGGGCGCCGCCACGTGAGACCTCGGGGTGCGGCCGTTGATCCGCGTGCGTGTCACGGGCCAGGAGGCCCCTGGTGCACGTCGTCGGGGAGGCGAAGCTGCGGACCGCCAGTGCCACGAGGGTGTCGGCCGAGCGGTTCCCGGCTGCACCGTCCCCGCCGAGTGGCACCAACCGGGCGCGGACGTCAGCTCGCCCGTGAGCCCGTGGCTCGCGCGGTCGGACTCGGCCTGCAGGGCGTTCTGCAGGGATCCCGCCCGCATGACATCGGGAGAATGTGCCGGGCGGACGTGCAGGTGAGCGTTCGGCGCTGTGTCTTGATGCTGCTCGCTCATGTGGCCGAGTGGGCGAGATCGTGGCGGCGATGCGGCCGACCTCGAAGAGTCCGCGCAGGCGCCTCGTCCGCTTCTTGCAGGAGTTACAGGAGCAGAAGCACGCAGGGGCAGGGGCAGGGGCAGGGGCAGGGGCACGAGGCAACGGTCGATGTTCCCGACGCCAGAGCGGCCCTCGGGGCGCAGTACTGCCACGAATGGGAGAGCGGCCCGATGGGGCCGCTTCGTCACGACAGGGGGGTCCAGGCTGTGACCAGGTCGAGGAGGCCCGTGAAGCGGGCGTTGAGGTCGTCGACGCGTACGTGGCTTCGGCGCTCGAGCCCGTACTGGCGCTGTCGCGTGACTCCCGACTCCCGCAGCACCTTGAAGTGGTGCGTGAGAGAGGACTTGGGCCGGTCGAAGCCGAACCAGCCGCAGGGATGATCGAACTGTTCCGACTCCAGCAGGAGCTTGTGGACGATCGTCAGCCTCAACGGGTCGCTGAGGGCGGCGAGAACCGTCTCCAGACGAAGGTCCTCGACCGCCGGCTCCGGCAGCCGTTCCGGCAGGCCGGGCGGCTCCGGGAACGCCTTGACGGCGACGGGTGCGGTGCGCGCGGTCGGAGGCACGGTCGCTCCTCATGGCTCGATTCCTATGTACGACTTCAATCGTACTGCATGCTAAGTTCGACTTAATTCGTACTGCACGATGCCGGGAGGAACAGTCATGTCCAGAACCCGCACCGCATCAGTCCCTGCCGTCGGCCGCGTGGGGCGTCAAGGCGTCCCCATGGGGTCCGACGCGCGTAGTTCCGCTCCGTTGTGGTGGGTATGGCTCGCTGCGTGGCCGGTCACGGCCGTCTTCGTTCTCTCGAACGCCGCAACCCCGTTGTACGTGTTGTGGCAGCGGGACATCGGTTTCTCCAAAGGCACCCTGACCGTCGTGTTCGCCTTCTACATCGTCGGACTCATCGGCTCACTCCTCGTCTCCGGTGTGGTCTCCGACCGGATCGGCCGCAAACCGGTGCTGCTGCCCGCCCTGGCGCTTGCCCTGGTTGCGTGTCTGATCTTCGCGACCGCCGCCGGTGTGGTCGCCCTGATGGTGGCCCGGCTGTTCAGCGGTGTCGCTGTGGGTGCCGTGGTCTCGGCCGGAATGGCCGCGGTGACCGATGTGGCCGGTCCCGAACGCAAGCGGACCGCCGCCCTGCTCGCCTCGTGCGCGATGGTCTTCGGCGCCGGTCTCGGCCCGTTCCTGGCCGGGGTCCTCTCCGAGACCCTCCCCGCGCCGACCGTCACCGTCTTCGTCGTCGAGGCCGCACTGCTCGTCACCGCGGTGCTTGTGGTGCTGCGCATGCCGGTCCGGCGCCCCACGGCGCCCGAGAAGGGGGCCTGGGTGCGTGTGCCCGCGGTGCCGCGTGGCTGCGGCCGTCAACTCGTCCAGGGTGTCGCCGTGTTCGCGCCCGGACTCACCGCCACATCCTTCGTGCTCTCGCTCGGTCCCTCCCTTCTTTCGGGACTGCTGGGCACCACCAGCCGGATCATCGCCGGCGGCATGGCGTTCGCCATGTTCCTCGCCGCCACCGGAGTGCAGTTCGCCGTCCGGCACCTGAGCCGGCACACCATCCTTGCGGCCGGTGCGATCGGCACCGCGATGAGCATGGTCACGCTCATCATCGCGGTGCATGCCTCGTCGGTACCGGTCCTCGTCACTTCGGCGCTGCTCGCCGGGGCCGGTCAGGGCATGGGGCAGCTCGGCGGCCTGTCGTTGCTCAATTCCGGCGTGCCTCCTCAGCGCCTCGCGGAGGCCAACGCCGCGCTCAACGTGGGGGGTTACACCCTTGCGGGTGTCCTGCCCGTCTCCGCCGGCTACCTCAGTGACGCGGTAGGCCTGCCTGCGGGCGCCACGGTGTTCGGAGTGGTCCTCATGAGCCTCGCGGTCATCGGCGGGCTGGTGGTTCTGGCCGGACGGGGCAGGACGGCGGAACCGGCCTGAGTCCCTGCCCGGCGGCGCCCGGTGCCCGCTCCTGCCGGGGCGTGCCATCCGGCTTGCGTGGCAGGGCCGGGAGGTGGGGGCCGTCAGGCTCGTGCGTCCGGCCACGGTCCGGACAGGAGCGGCATGAAGCCGTACTGCGGGCACGGTGTGGTGAAGCACTGCTTGGGTGCGGGGACACAGACGTACCCGGCGGGTGCGGTGACGGACGCGCAGGGGTCCGCCTGCGACAGGACCGGGCCGCCCGCGGTGTGCGCCGGGCCGGCCAGGGCGAGAGACAGGGCGGTCAACGCGACTGCCGGGGCGGTGCGCATCAGGTTCTTGATCACGAACGACAGGGATAGCCGCCGACCTGCCCGGGCGGTAGTCCCTGGCGCCTCAAGTCACCCGCCTGGCCGACGAATTACCCGCAGAAGGGGACTCCTTGCAGACAGCCGCTCGCCCTGCTTGTTCCCGTTGCTCCGTCTGTTGTGCCGGTGTGCGACGGGACAGGTTCGAACGGCGCAAAATCGAGCAGGTGAGTGGTATGAGTTCACTCTCGCGTACCACTCCACCACCGTCCGAGCGATTGCGCCGGCCGCGGAGCGGGAGGACAGCCCGGAGGGCTCGCATGCTCCGTCGGCATGTCCTTGTCCCCGTCGCGATCGCGTCGTTCACCCTTGCCGCAGCCGGCTGCGGCGGAAGCCCGGCCGCGGCCCGACCGCCCGGGGGCCCGTCTTGCGGCCCCGCGGTCTCCGCGCGGGGGGCGGTTCGGC